>CALVPV010000044.1 GCA_944353935.1 uncultured Clostridia bacterium
TTGACGCGATCGCGCCTTTGGCGAACGATCGCTATTCCGTCGCGTTGCTCCTTACAAGACCGCCGCATTCGGGCTGTTGCCCTGCCGTCCCTTTAATTTATTAAAGGATGCTTCCTTTTTAAAGCCCTATTATTCTAACAGATAAAAGGTACATTGTCAATCAAAAATATTGCGCGCCGATGTGAATAAACCGCCCGCACAAAGGCAAAACTTTACACGGAGGTACCATATGACCGAAAATATCACGGCAAAAGAACTTACGATGCTCACGCAGGCGCTCACGGCCGAGGGGCTGCTATGCAAAAAGGCGAGGATGTATTCCAACACGTTGACCGACGGGGCACTTGCCGACTGTATGGCGTGCATCGCCGACGAACACGAAAAGCGCTATAACGCGCTCATAAAACAGCTCGCATAGGGAGGTAAACGATGAAGTTGACAAAATCCGATACAACGCTTAATGAAAAGGACGCCCTTCAGGACATGCTCGACGGCGAAAAGGCGCTGATGAACCTTTACACCACCGCCCTTTACGAAGGGAGCGGCAAAAACATGCGCAAAAATTTTGCGGAAAATCTTGCAGCGATTGCGCAAGACCAATATACCCTGTACCAGCAGATGTCCTCCCGCGGGTACTACGAGGCGCCGCCCGCAAAGAAAGATATGATAGACAAGGCGTGCGACACATTCAAAAAGCAGCAGAAGGAACTCAAAAAGAAAAGCACCGGCGACGCGGCGGGCGGAAAACAATAAAACGCCCGCACATATGCCGCAACCAACGTACAAAATACGGCGCGGGGAGAGTCCGCTCTCCCCGCGCCGCCATTTACATGCAATCGCGCCGCTATTTACATACAATAACGCGTTGTTTCGGGCATATATGCCGCCCGATCAAAAGCATTACTGCTTTTTACCGCCTTCGGCATTCTCTTCAAAGGCGGAAAATATATCCGCCGAAGGTGCGCCGTGCGAGCGCACGAGTTCATATGCGGGGTCGCCCGAATAGTCCCTTCCGCCGGTGTATTCGCCGCCGAGCGCCTCTATCGCATACTTTATTTCCTGAAATTCTATAAAGGGCAGCCCCTCTTCCTCTATCTTTTCATATAAATAACCGAGCGCCCTTTCATCCCCGTACGCCGCCAGATATCCCGCAAGCATCTGCACGTAGTCCCCGCCGCGGAACTCCTTTATGAGCACGTTGAAGACGCGCTCGTCGCGCTTTTTTACGCAGGAGAGTATCTCCAGCATCAACTGCCTCTGTTCGCCGCGGGAATAGCATTCGAGCGCGCGCTCTTTTACAAGGTCGGCATTCTGCTTTATCATCTCTATCAGCCCGTCCTTAAAGTCGCCGTCCTGTTCGCGAAGGACGAGCTCCATATACATGGGAACGGCACGCTCATTATCGCCGAGGATGGTCACGATGTACGGCTTTAATCCCTCTTCCCCGCCGTCCAACAGCGGCAACAACAGTTCGGTGCACTCCGGGCGGCGCTCCGCCTCCCTGCACAAAAAGCCGGGGACGGGCACGCCGTTTTTCACGTGCGCGCGCAGGCACTTTACAAGCTCTTCGGCGCCCATCGCCGCGTAGTAGGCGCGCGGGCTCATGCCGATCGATTTTAACGGGGTATCGCCGAACTTTTCATATTCGCGCGGGATCAAGTCCTCCAGCTGTTCTTCGCTCAGCCTGCCGGCATTTTTTGAAATGAATGCAGATATCTTTTTATCGAACATGCCGTCAAAGTCGTACAGCTTCATTTCACCGCCTCCATTATTTTATCGTATACGCCCTTGTCGGCATCGAAAAACCCGCACACGTCGTTTTGCGGCACGGACGATTCCCTTATGCCCGAAAGGGTGAACATTGCCGCGGAGAGCGCCTTTATATCCGTCCCGAGCGAAAGCGTGCCCCTTTTTGCCATGGCGGCGTACAGCCTTTCCGCCGCGCCGCAGAATTTGGCGGAATAACCTTCGTCCAATATGGCAAAGCGGGATACGAGCACGGAATAGGCTTCCGTAAAAAATTTACGTTTTGACCTGCCTATCTGCAGGGCGTAGATGTCCACGCACTTGTATATATTGCATATCACCACGCCGAACTGATTGTCCTCGTTGCGGGCGCACAGCGCGTTTAACACGGCTATTTTGAGCCCGTCTGCAAGGAAGGCGTTCAACAGCAGCCCGCGCACGTAGTCGTCGTACCTCGCCTTGACGGCGCAGAGCGCGGCAATAATGTGCAGCTGGTTGTCCTCCGAATTTTCCGTTTCGTCAAAGCTCCACTTTATGCAGTCGAGCATCTGCCCGTCATCAGCGGCGCGCACCGCCGCGCGGTCGGAGAGCGAATAGAACGTCGAAAGGGCGGCAAGCGCCTTTTCGCGCAAGGGCTGCGGAAGGCGGTAAAAATAGCCGAATTCCTCCGCGTTGCCCTCCCTTTGGTTCTTTTTGGCGAGCAGAAGATAGTAGCGCGCGACTACGGCGTCGGGATCTATCGTAAGTATCTTGTCGAACGCGGCGTAACATTCTTCGTACCTGCCGCTGTTATAGGCGGATACCGCCTTGAAGTAGAGCACCGTGGTATCGTAGGAAAATTCGCCCTCCAGGCGGGAAAAGAGTTCAAACGCCTCTCTGTGCAGCTTGTTTTCGCAGCAGACGGTAGCCACCTTGTAGATATCGTCGGGATCCTTGAGTTCCAGCCCCACAAGGCGGAGCGCTATCTCCCTGCCCTCTTCCGCCTTTTTCTGTTCGGTCTTTACGGCGGCGAGCGTCGTCAGCGCCTGAACGTCTTCCGGGTTGTTTTTGAGCAGCGAAAGGCACTCCTGCTCTGCCTCGTCGCACTTGTCGCAGATTATTTTGCACATCGCGATGTAATTACGCGCAGAAAGGTAGCGGGGATTGCCCTCCGCCACTTTTTCAAATTCGGCAACGGCCTCTTCATACCGCTGCGCGCGCATGTGCTCCACCCCGCGGGCCATCTCCGCGGAGTAATCCGCGAGCTGCGGCGGATAGGCAAATTTGAGCGGATTTTCCTGGCGGCGCAAAAAACTGTCTATTATCTGCCTGCGCGTATCGGGCGTAAGATCGTCCGTCTCTATGAGCAGCTTATTGTAGTAGTAAGCCGCGAAATGCTCGTTGTCGAGGTTCATATAGTCCACGGCGAGCCCCTCGTACGCGTCCGCGAGGTCGCCGTCGGGCATCTCGTCTATATAGCGGAACCAATAGTTTACAGACCTTTCGTACAGCTCCATATCGTCAAAAATTTCGGCATAGAGCATAAAGGAACGGTCGTCGTCCATATTTATTTCGGCGTTTTTGTTGAGCATTTTAAGCGCGCCTATTAAATTGTGTTCTTCAACATTATCGGCGGCGATGGCAAGCAGCCTGTCGTCGCCGAAATCCATCTTCAGAGTTTTTTTCATTTAAACAATTTTTCTATGTCTTCGCTGCCGAACTTGTAGGCGGTGTTGCAGTAGTGGCAATGCACCGAAACTTCGCCCTGTTCCTTTATTATATCTTCCAGCTCCGCCCTGCCCATAGTGGCAAGGAGGGCGGATATCTTACTGCGCGAACAGTTGCACTTGTACTGCGGCTCCGTAATATAGGAATACGTCCCTTCCGTCTCCCCGGCAAAATACTTTTTTACAACGCCCTCCGCGCCGAGCGCCGCAATGTCCGCAGCCACGTCGCCTATGAGCGCCGCCTTTTTTTCAACGGCGGCAGCCGTATTAGGGGAAGCACCCGGAAGGAGCTGCATCACGATGCCGCCCGCCGCCACACATTTTTCGCCGTCGAACTTTGCCGCCACGCGCACCTTGGTGGGGATCTGTTCGGAGATGTCAAAGTAATGTTCCATATTCTTTGAAACGTCGTCCGAAACGAGCTCGCACGCGCCGGTAAACGGACGGAAAAAGCCGTCGTCCTTTACAACGGTCATAAACCCTCCGCAGAGCCTTCCCTCCGCAGAGCCGTCTATGTATCCGCGCATATGCAGATCCACGTCGCCGGAAACGCTTACGCTGCCGGAATTTTCGCCCGCCTTCACCGTTATGGATACGGCGCCCTTGGGGCTTTTAAGGCAGCCCGCCATATATGTGCCGCACGTCAAAAGCTCGGCAAGCGTCTTTGCAGCGGCGGGAGCGAGGCGATGGATGTCGCGCGCGTCCTGCGCTATGCCCGTGGTATCCAGCACGGAGAGGGAAACCTGTTTGTCGTAGATGAGCGTCTTATATAATCTGTTCATAATTTTTTACCGAAATGCTTATTTGGCGGACTGTATCCGTCAATATCCTTATAAAGCGCGCCCGCGCCATTTAAACACGCGCACGGCTATGCCCGCACGCATATAAAGTTGACGCGTTGGCTGTCCTCTTTGAGGGGCGTGCCTAAATGCCCTTCCGTGCGCAGCAGCGTAAACCCTGCGCCTTGGAGAGCGCGCGCGACGTCGGCTATCCCGTGCACGTACTGCACGTGGCGCTCTTCCTCCCTTTTGAACAGCCCGCCGCCCGCAGGCGAAAACACGGTCACGTCCATCACCACGCTGTCGCCGCGGAAAGTGTTGAACCAGATATAGGCGTAGTCGTCCGCATCCTCAGCGAACATATTGTCGCCGAGCACGTTTTTGAGCTTGTATTCCGTGCTTATGTCAAAGACGAACGCGCCGCCCTTTTTAAGGCAGCCCGCCACGCGGGAAAAGGCGGCAGAAAGTTTGTTTTGCGGCACGTAGTTAAGGCAATCGTTCACAGCCACGACAAAATCGACGCGCCCCGTCAGTTTTAGTTTGGTTATATCGCCCAACAAAAATTCGGCGCGCACGCCCTCCTTCACCGCAAGCTGCTTTGCGCGGCTGAGCATCTCGGGCGAGATGTCCACCCCGAGCATCGCCTTGCCTTCGCGGTAGAGCGCCCGCGTGAAGTAGCCGTTGCCGCAGCCGATATCCACGCCGCTCTGCCCCGCGGACAGCCCCTTGAGCGTCCTAATTAAATACTGCGACCATTGTTCATAGCCGCAGTCTGAATTTAAATATTCGAATCTGCCGCCTATGGCGGCGTAACTTTGTTTCATCGCACTTTCCCGCGCGTCACCTTAAAAGGTTGTCCGCACTGATCTTTTTCTTCTTTTTGCCCTTTTTGCCGTCATCTCCGAGCGCCTTTTCCCTTTCGGCAAAGAGCTTGTTGTATTCGGCATAGCGCTTGTCGCCCATGTGCTTTTGCCTGTATTCGGCAACGGAACTCTCTATCCTGCGCCTGCCGCTCTCCACCTTGGCTATATCTTCGCGGCAGAAGCGCGCGCCGAGCACGGGCACGTTTTCGCCCTGTATGGGGGGCATAGGCGTGGCGAGCACCTCTATCCTGCCGGCGGCAAGCATCTCGCGGGCGAGGTCTTTTTGCTCCTCTTCCCTTTCTGCGGCGAGCTGAGCGGGCGTCATCTTCTTTTTGGAGGCGGGCTTAACCTCTTCTACGGGCGGAGCAACGAACAGGTCGAATATCCACTGCGTAAAGCTCATCCACGATATGAACGAGAAGGAAAAGCCGCACAGTATCAAAAAGCATATGCCTATTATCTGCACTATGCCGCCTATGAGCAGCAGCCATACGGGTATGAACACAAAGCCGAGCATGAACACCGTCTGCACGACGGAGCGTATCAAAAAGAAGAGGCTGTTTTTTATCGTAAGCAAGGGGCCAGCCTTGTAGCTCACGCCCACGGCTATCAGCCACATGCATACTATGCCCACCAACACGCACAAAATTATCATGAGCACGGTAGCGGCGATAGGCCAGCCCGAAGGGTTGCCTATGGCTATCTCGTGTTCCTTCCAGTCGGAAACGAGCACCGTGCAAAAGAACACAACCATGAACAGAAATACCGGCAAAGCGGTGCGCAAGTACGTCTTTTTGACCCCGCGGAAGTAGCCCTTGACAGTATATTCGCCGCCCGTATTCACCATCTTTTTGAGCGAATAGCACGCGCCGGATATGCCGACGGCGGCGATGAGCCCGCAGAGTATGGCTATAGAATAGAATATCAGGTCGGTGGTCATGGCGAGCTCTTCGGCAAGGCCGAGCGCACCGGGGAGCGAAGGTATCGCCGCGGGGCCGAGATTGGCGCCGAAGGGATACAGCCCCGAATACTTTGTCAAAAACAAGCCGCGCAGGTAAACGGTCACCGCAAGCGGCAGGAAAAACAGCAGAGTCAACAGGTTGGTTATGACTATTTTGCCAAAGTTGGACTTGAACACCGTCCACGTGGCGCCCCACCTGCCCATATCGCTCGCGCGGCGGGTATAGTCGGATATTTCTTTGCCCTTGAGGGCATTTTCAGCGGTCTGAGATGCCATTTATGTTTCCTTGACTAAAAAATTTGCACATGCGGCAGCCGCCGCATTTACACAATTATACATCATAGACAGTTTTTTTTCAAATAATTTTTCCGATGTTTGATAAATTTCTTTACTTTCGGGCGGCGCTGTGTTATATTTATCTTACTGAACAGAGGAGCGGACGAGCATCAGTACCCGCGAAGCCGAAGAATTTAAGGGAATTTTTATTTTCTTCGCGGCGAAAGGGCATCTCCGCCGAAGCGCAAGGGTCCCTTGCCGTGCGCTGGGTGCAAAGGCTAATACCCTTGCAACTGTCGCTTTATGCGTTGCGCTTTTCGGTAAAAAGTTTTAATATGAACTTTTTTTCAGGCGGAGCGTATATCGTGCTCCGCCTTTCTGTTTAAACAAGCGACATTCAATATATTTTAAGGAAGAATACAACATGAAAAGATTCAACGTAGGCGTTATAGGCGCCACCGGCATGGTTGGGCAGCGCTTTTTGCTGCTCCTTGAAAATCACCCCTGGTTCAACGTGACCTGCCTTGCGGCAAGCTCCTCTTCCGCCGGCAAAAAGTACAAAGACGCCCTCCGCCGCTGGCACATGAGCGCGCCCCTGCCCGCTAAATACGCGGACATGACCGTAATGGACGCCGACGCGGACAGGGAGAAGATAGCTTCCGCCGTGGACTTCTGCTTCTGCGCGGTAAACATGAAAAAAGAGGACATAAAGCAGCTCGAATACGCCTACGCAAAACTTGAATGCCCCATAGTTTCCAACAACAGCGCGCACCGCTTTACCCCGGACGTCCCCATGGTGATACCCGAGATAAACGCCGACCACATACGCGTGATAGAGGCGCAGAAAAAGCGCCTGGGCACAAAGCGCGGGTTCATTGCGGTAAAGTCCAACTGCTCGCTGCAATCCTACGTGCCGCTTTTGCATCCGCTTAAAAAATTCGGCATAAAGTGCGCCGCCGTGACCACCTACCAGGCTATATCCGGCGCCGGCAAGACCTTTGAAACGATGCCCGAGATAGTAGACAACATCATCCCCTACATAGGCGGCGAAGAGGAAAAGAGCGAAAAGGAGCCGCTGAAGATATGGGGAGAGATCAAAGACGGCGAGATAGTGCCCGCATCCGGCCCCGCCATAACGGCGCAGTGCCTCAGGGTGCCCGTTTCCGACGGGCACACGGCGGCGGTGTTCGTAAACTTTGAAAACAAGCCCTCAAAGCAGGATATATTAAAGGCATGGGCGGAATACAGGGGAGTGCCGCAGGAGCTGGAACTTCCCTCCGCGCCCAAGCAGTTCATACATTACTTTGAAGAGGACGACAGGCCCCAGGCAAAGTTAGACAGGATGACGGAAAACGGAATGGCGGTTTGCGCGGGAAGGCTGCGTGAAGACAACGTATTCGACTATAAATTCGTGGGGCTTTCGCACAACACGCTCCGCGGCGCAGCGGGCGGCGCGGTGCTGCTTGCCGAACTGCTGGCAAAAAACGGCCTGTTTTAAGCACAAAAAGGGCGGCACATATGCCGCAACCAACACATTTTTAAACGACAGCGCCGCAAAGATCATAAAATAATATTAGTATACCTGAAAATTATTAGTATACCTTAAAATTTAAAGGGAGGAACTGTATATGACGGGCTTTTTTACGGGAACGGGGACAGCGATGATCACCCCCTTCTCCGCCGACGGCGGCATAAACTATGAAGCGTTCGGCAAGATGATAGAGTATCAGATACAAAACGGCACGGATATGCTGCTTGTATTGGGCACGACGGGCGAACCGCCCACGATGACGGTGGACGAAAAGGTTTCGCTTATGCGCTATGCCGCGGAAAGGACGGCGGGCAGGGCAAAACTCGTATTCGGGTGCGGTTCCAACAGCACGGCGCACGCCGTAGAGGGCGCCCGCCTTGCCGAAGAGCTGGGCGCGGACGGACTGCTTGCCGTAACGCCGTACTACAACAAGTGCACGCAGCGCGGCATAGTGGAATATTACAGGACGATATGCGACTCCACAAAGCTGCCCGTGATAGCGTACAACGTGCCGCCGAGGACGGGCGTGAACATCCTTCCCGCAACGGCGGAGGCGCTTGCCGAAATACCCAACATGGCGGGCATAAAGGAAGCGTGCGGCAACATGGAACAGATATGCGAGACGATGCGCAGGGTGCGCGGAAAGATGGACGTATATTCGGGCGACGACAACCTCAACCTGCCCATACTTGCGATCGGCGGGGCGGGGCTTATTTCCGTCGTTTCCAACATAGCGCCGCGCGAATGCAGGCAGGTGTACGAATATATGCAGGCAGGCGACTTAAAGCGCGCCAACGAACTCGAAGACAGGCTGCTGCCCCTGATAGACGCATGCTTTACCGAAGTCAACCCCATCCCCGTAAAATACGGCTGCAACCTTATAGGGCTCGACGCGGGCATACCCCGCCCTCCCCTTACGGAGCTTGAGGACGCGCACAAAAAGATAATGGAAGAATGCATTGCAAAGCTGGGGATAAAAAAGGTATGAAAAAGCTACTTATTTGCGGCATAGCCGGGCATATGGGCGGCAATATACTTGAACTTTTGAAGGATGACGACAGCGCGTGCGCCATCTGCGGCGTAGACCTGCACGTTCCCGAAAACTTTAAAGGCAACGTGTATAAAAATTTTAAAGACGTTGCCGAAAAGGTGGACGCGGTCATCGACTTCTCCTCCCCCGCCTGCCTTGAAGGCGAACTTGACTACTGCGTAAAGAACGGCGTCCCCGCGGTAATCGCCGCCACGGGATATACCAAAGAGCAGTTAAAACTTATCGACGATGCCGCAAAAAAGGTAGCTGTCTTCCGCACGGCAAACTTTTCCGTAGGCATAAACCTTTTGGTAAAGCTGGTGAACGAGGCGGCTGCGTTTTTGGGCGAAAAGTTCGACATAGAGATAGTAGAAAAACACCACAACTTAAAAAAGGACGCCCCCAGCGGCACGGCACTAATGCTCGCCGACGCGGCAAACAGCGCCTTTGAAGAAAAAAAGCCGTATATATGCGGCCGCGAAGGCATTGTGGGCGCTCGCGGCAGGGAGATAGGGCTGCACGCCGTGCGCGGCGGCACTATAGTAGGCGAACACGACGTGCTGTTCTGCGGCGAAGACGAAATAATAACGCTCTCTCACTCGGCACGCTCCAAAAAGGTGTTTGCCGCGGGCGCAATACGCGCCGCAAAGTGGATATGCGGCAAGCCCGCGGGGCTGTACGATATGAAGGCGCTGCTTGCAGACCTTTAAGGCAAACAAAAAACCGGTCGATAAAGAACAGAGGCGGGCGCACACGGCGCCCGCCTTCTTTTTATACCGTACAGGCATATAAGATTGCCCTGCACATATGCGCGAACGAACAGAACTAACCTTCAAAAACAATGTGTATGTCGCCGTTGTTGCACTCCAACGAGAGAGAGCGTTCTCCGCGCCCGCTCTCCGCAAGGTTGCAATCGCCCTTTTTTATGTCTATCTGCACGGCGTACTGCAAAACGTCGCCGGATATGCTGCCGCGGATATCCCCGTTTTTGGCATAAAACGTCAGGCTTTCCGCCTCCACTCCCCGCATTCCTATACCGCCGCCGTTACAGCGCGCCTCCACGCTGTCCGCGCAGACGCCGTTTAGCTCTATATCTTCATTGGTGGTAGAGATATACAGGCTTTCAAGCCGCTCCGGCACATATACGGTGACGACCCGCCATTTTGCATTGGGTTGGGTGCCGATGAAATCCGTCCACTCCTTGTCCCGCACAAGTTCTATGGTGAGCGAGCCGCCCTCCTGCGCAGCCGAATAGTATTCCGTTTCGCTTTCAAAGCACTCCACCCGCACGCCGTCGGCGGCGCACCTCTCCACATTTACGGTGCGGTCGGCAGCCTCTATACGTATGCTCTGCACGCCTTTAAAGCAATACTCCCTTTTTGAAAAGTCGCCGCCGTCATAGCACGCCGAGCACGCAAAAAGCGCGATGAGCGCAAAAGCCGACGCAACCGCCGCCAAAAAACCTTTTAACATAAAAAATTACCTCCCGAATAAAATATGCGCCGCCGCCTTTGACAATCTCGCCGCAGCGGCATATAATAAATATAATCTTTTGTGTAACACAAAGGTCAAGCAAAAAACCGGGGAAATTTTTTATGCAGGGCAAAGAAAATTTGTACAACATAGGCCGCGCGGCAAAACTTGCCGGGCTCACAGCCGAAGCGCTGCGCCACTACGACAGGATAGGGCTGGTTTCGCCCGCCCGCATTGACGAATGGACGGGGTACAGGTACTATTCGGATGCAGACATTGTACGCCTGCAGACGGTGCACGCGCTGCAACAGATGGATATACCGCTCAAAAAGATAAAAGACATGCTGCTTTTAGAGGACTTCGGCGAGCTGGTAAAACAGCTGGACGACGCCGTGGCTGCCGCCGACAAAAAGATAGCCGCGCTTGAAGAGAGCAGGGCGAAGATAGTGCGGGTGAAAAAGTTTTACGCCGAAAAACTTAAAGACGGCGACCGCCCGCAGGGGATATTCGTGCGCAACTTTAAGGAGCGGGTCATCCTGCCGTGCGACGCGCTCAAAGAGCCGACGTGCGACAACCTGCACGACTACCACCGCCACTTTTACGCATTTTGCGGTGACGGGTTTGCCTTTGAGGACGCCGCGGGCATATACTGCGACGGCGCACGGCGGGCGATGTTTGCGGTATGTAAAAAATATTCGCCGCGCAAGGATATAATAGTGCTGCCCGCGGGCAGATATATCTGCGCATACTGCACGGAAAAGGGGCGCGACGGCACCGCGCAAAAACTTTTGAACGAGGCAAAACGGCGCGAGCTTTATGCAGGCGGAGAGCCGCGGTTCGTGCTGTATATGGTGGAACTGACAGGCATACTTACGTGGGACTACTGCGTGCAGATACCCCTCGGCATATGATTTACGGCAGCGCCGCGGCGCCATTTTGGCGCCGCGGCGTTCATAAAATATCCCGTTTTAACGTTTTTGCATGGGGCTTAACTACCGCCTCGCTTTAAAAGCAAAAAAGTCAATTCTGCCCGACGGCAACGGAGGGCAGCTCCTCTTCCCCTTCGGGAAGGCAAGGCATCTTTTTGCCGCGCGCCCTGCCCCGCTCCGCGTTCAACGTTGCGGCAAGGCG
Organism: uncultured Clostridia bacterium; assembly: GCA_944353935.1. Taxonomy (GTDB): domain Bacteria; phylum Bacillota; class Clostridia; order Christensenellales; family Borkfalkiaceae; genus Coproplasma. The sequence continues at coordinate 11,497 of CALVPV010000044.1, forward strand.
GGCATCCTCCGCCTTTATATATTCGCAATAGGCGCAGTCCGAGAGTTTTGCACGCTCGCACATCGCGGCATACACCTTGTCGCGCAGGGCGTGAGCCCGCTCCTTGACGCTGCCGCCTTCGGCAAAGAAGGGGCCGTCTATATACACGACTTTTTTGGGACGCTTTAAAAGGCGGCGCTTTTTATACACGGTGGTGTATGCAAACACGGGCAAGCCGCACTTTGCGGGGTATTTGAACGACGCCGCGCCGAAGGGGCGTATGCCCGTATAGTACGGCCAGATGTGCGCCT
>CALVPV010000045.1 GCA_944353935.1 uncultured Clostridia bacterium
TTTTTGGCGCAGATGGTGAGATTTGAACTCACGCTGCAGTTTCCCGCACTACTCCCTTAGCAGGGGAGCCCCTTGAGCCACTTGGGTACATCTGCGTAATGTACGCACGGGACAGCCCTTATCCCGCACCGATATGCCGCCGCATGCAACGACTTTAACAATATACCATATTTTTGCGGTGTTGTCAAAACTTTATTGCGTGCTTTTTTAAACTGTTATAAAATTTGTGACGCAAGGCAAGGCGCGCAATGCACTGATTTAAACGCCCGCAGCCACAACCGTAAAAAATTTACACAAAGTTGCCCGCAGGCGGACGGAGCCGCCTGCGGGCAACTTTAAAACAAATTCAATAGGTGCTTATATCGCAATCGGAATCGACGTCGCCGAACGCGCCAGAACCGCATTGCGCACCCTGCGGGTAGAGCACGCTTGACAGCGCCGAACAGCCGTAGAACGCCTCGCTGCCTATCCGTTTTATACCTGCGGGCAGGGTGACGCTCTTTAACTTTTTACAAAAACTGAATGCAGAATCGCCTATCTCCTCAGCAATGCAGCCGTCTTCAAAGACAATGTTCACAAGGTTTACGCTGCCCGACTGCCCGCAGTTGAACAGATTTGCGGGAATGACGCGGACGGACGCGCCTACATAGAGCGTAATGCCTCCGCCCTCGGCTCCTGCGGATTTGAACACGCCCATGGGGATATTTTGCGCGCAGGCGGCGTCGTAGTCTATCTTTTCAAGCGCGGTGCAGCGCACAAACGCGTCGCTGCCTATCGTTTCTACAGTCTGCGGGATATTTACCGATTGCATATTTATGCATTCGGCAAACGCGCCGTCGCCGATCTTTTTCAACCCGTGCGGGAGAACGGCGGAAATTATAGAGGCGTTGCCGTAAAAGGCGTTTGAAGCTATCTCGCATACGGGCAAGCCGTTTTGCACGGCGGGTATGACGAGCGCCACATCGCCGTCCTCCGCGGCGGAAATGCCGCTTACGATATAATAGGTGCCGTCGGCAGAGAGAGCAAACTCCAGCCCTGCCGTGGCGGCGGGGGCTTCGCCCTCTTCGGTCTTTTCCTTATCGCAGCGGGTACAAATATATTTGACATATGGCGCGCCGTTTTCAAGATAGCCCTCTTCCGCCGCCGTCCAGTCATGCCCGAGCGCGGGCGTGGCGTCGGTATTGTAAGTATCGCCGCAACCGGCGCAGGTATATACGGTATACCCCTCATCTTCGCACGATGCAGGCACCATATTCATCACATATTCGTGCTCCAAACGCTCGATCGCCGCATATTCCGCCTTTTTGCATACCGAACATATGCGCTCCTCTTTGCCCTGCTGCGTACAGGAGGGCGAAACGGTGACATGCCATTCGCCGAATTTATGCCCTGAGGCGTCCGTGGGAGTATCTTTATACTCGTCGCCGCAGCGAACACACGTATGCAGAGTATATCCGCCGTCTTCGCACGAGGGCGGCACGATAGTTTCGCTATATTCGTGCCCCGATGCGGGGATCTCTTTACTGTTTTCCCTTCCGCATGCCGAGCACGCCTGCGCACATATGCCTTTCTCTTCACATCCCGGTTCGTCTTTTACATACCATTCACCGTAGCTGTGACCTGTTTTAGGGACAGATTCGCGATACGCATATCCGCAGCGTGCGCATGTGAACGTGCATTCACCTTCTTCTTCGCACCCCGCAGGGGTGGTTATTTCCTCTTTGAAGTCGTGCCCGAACGGTTCCACGCAATCGTCAATATAACTGTCATGACAGACGGAGCAAGTGTACGTCGTATAACCTTCCTCCGTACAGCTTGCAGGGGTAACTTCCGGTATGTAATCATGCCCGAACGGCTCTATATAGTCGGATGTATAGCTGTCTTGACAATGTGAACATGTGTACACCGTAAAACCTTGCCCCGTGCAGCTTGCAGGGGTAACTTCCGGTATGTAATCATGCCCCGGCGATTCAATTACTTCATAGTCAAATTCAGCGTCACATATAACGCATTTATTGTATGTATATCCGTTCTTAGTACATGTGGGCTCACAATTAACCGATTTCAATATGTGCCCGCTCGGTTCCACATAGTCGGAGGTATAGCTGTCTTGACAATGTGAACATGTGTACACCGTAAAACCTTGCCCCGTGCAGCTTGCAGGGGTAACTTCCGGTATGTAATCATGCCCGCTCGGTTCTACATAGTCGGCGATATAGCTGTCTTGACAGCGGGAGCAGGTGTACGTTGTATAACCTTTCTCCGTGCAGCTTGCGGCGGTGACTTCCGATACAAAATAATCGTGCCCGATAGGTTCGCTCTCCTCCTCCCTATAGCTGTCGCCGCAGACGGTACACGAATACAGCGTGTAGCCACCGTTTTCGCAGTCGGCATTCACACTTTCAACAACATACTCATGCCCGTTTGCCGGCAACGGGATAAAGACCTCTTTGCCGCAGACTGTGCATGTGCTCACCTGTTCACCCGTGCCCGTACAGTCGGGCGGCGTGACGACCACAGGGTCGCCGTATGTGTGTTCGGCGAGCGGCAAAGGAGACGTTTCGTCCCTGTAACTGTATAGGCACAAAGTACAGGTATAGACGTAATATCCCTGTTGGGTACACGTGGACGGCTCAATAGTTTGAGTATATGTGTGCGTCAATTGCGGTGTTGTGTCAAATTCGGTGTATTCGCACCTTATGCAGCGGCGGCAGAGTTCGCTGCCGTGAGAACAGGTCGCCGCCGTAAGTTCCTCCCATTCGCCGAAGGAATGCCCGAGAGGGTCCGTATACGAATGCTCGCCGATAAAGCTGTGGGCACAATTTTTACAGATATATTCCGTATATCCCTTTTGCGTGCAAGTGGCTTCCGTCTTTCTTGTCATATAGTCATGATCTGCCGCGGGCACATATATGTCCGCCTGCTCTATCTGTTCCAGGGCGCCTTCATCCGAAAAATAACATCCGCAGTCCGAACAAAGCCAGTATGTGATGTTGCCGCCCTCAAGGCAGGTGGGCGCGCGTTCATCTGTCTTTTGCAGCCTGTGGACGTGAACGGGCTCCTCCGGCTGAGTCTGCCCGCCCGTATTCCCGCCCTCCGTTTGACCGTCGTCTTCCGGCGGGGTCTCCTCACTTGGCGGCTGTTCCGCAGGAGGGTCTTCCTGCTCGGGCGGCTCCTCTGCCTCGGGCGGTTCTTCCTCCGCAGGCGGCTGCTCCTCGGGCGGTTGCCCGTTGCCGTCATCGGGAGGAGTTTCGTCTTCTTCGCCGTCGTTTAAAGGGGGCTGCTCTTGCGTTATCCCCGCGCCGGGGCCTTCGAGCGTGTCCTCCTGCTTAAAGCACGCGGAAAAAGAAAAGGTCGCCATAAATACGGCGACGGCTGCAAAAAGTACAACGATGAATTTTTTTGTCATTTTAAGCTCCTTTGGGGCAGCGCAGATCCGTCGCGCATGCACCGCCTTATTTACACATAAAACAACAACCCGCAATAATAATTATAACAGTCGCTGCATATTTATTCAAGTATTTGAATACAAGTTTTTGAGAATTTTTACCAAAAAATTAAATTATTTTGCATTTTGATACTTGCGCGGCGCCGCAATTGTGCAATTGCACATAAGAACACGGCGGCAAACATCGCGTTTACCGCCGTGCCCGTGCACATACGAATATAGAGTAAACTTTTTAAAGAGGTAACAATATCAACTTAAAAGAATAACATAATATCAACCGAATCTGCCGTTGATGTAGTCGTCCGTCTTTTTGTTCTTGGGGTGAGCCCAAAGTTCCTTGGTGTCGTCCATTTCCACCATCTCGCCAAGCAGGAAGTACGCCGTCTTGTCGGCTATACGGAACGCCTGCTGCATGTTATGGGTGACCATGACGATTGTGATCCTGTCTTTGAGCTCAAGGCAGAGATCCTCTATCTTGCCGGTGGAGATGGGGTCGAGCGCGGAGGTGGGTTCGTCCATTAAGAGAATCTGCGGTTCAACGGCAAGGGCGCGCGCTATGCACAGCCTCTGCTGCTGGCCGCCTGAGAGCCCGAGCGCGGACTTCCCGAGCCTGTCTTTGAGTTCGTCCCACATCGCCGCGCCGCGGAGCGACTGCTCTACAATGCCGTCAAGGACGGATTTGGAACGTATGCCGAACGTGCGGGGGCCGTAGGCGATGTTGTCGTACACGCTCATCGCAAGCGGATTGGGGCGCTGGAACACCATGCCCACATTCTTCCTCAGGCGGGCGAGATCGGTCTTTCTGTCGTAGATGTCGGTGTCGCCGATCTTTATTTCGCCCGTTATCTTGCAGCCCTCCACAAGGTCGTTCATCCTGTTCAACGACTTTATGAGCGTGGACTTGCCGCAGCCCGAAGGGCCGATAAATGCCGTTATCTTCTTTTCGGGTATCTCCATGTTGATGTTTTTGAGCGCCTGGAAGCTCCCGTAAAAGAGGTTCATGTTTTTGATGCTGATGGCAACGCCGTTTTCTATTTTAAATTTTTCTACTTTTTTGCCATTCCTTTTTTCGGCTTTTTCTTCAGCGGCGTCTTTTACCGCAACAGTTGCCGACGATGTGGCTTTGTTCTGCGTTTCTTCTTTTTTATCCTTTTTTTTGAATAACATATTTATCCTCTTTTACTCCGCAAGCTCTGCTGCGTTATCTGTATTTTCAAGACTTTCTGACGTTTTTTTCTTTTTGAACAGGCCCACAAACGAATTATACCCGTTTTTTATTGCAAGTATGGGATGGGGTTTGCCCTTATCCCTGTCGCCAAGGCGTTCTACAAGAGTGACGAGCAAGTTAAGTATTATAACTATTACAAGCAATACGACGGACGTCGCGTAGCATTCGTCAATGTACAACCCTTCGCCCATGAACGCCCACATGAATACCGCAAAGCTGGAGCCGGAATCAAGGTAATTGTCGGGCATATACATTGCAGAGCCCGCGGTAAATATAAGCGCCGCGCTCTCTGAAACTATTCGGCCTATAGAAAGTATGATAGCCGTAACTATACCTGCCAACGCCGAAGGCAAGACTACAAGGAATATCGTGCGTACCTTGCCCGCGCCGAGCGCGAGCGAGGCTTCCCTCATGGAATCGGGCACTTCTGAGAGCGACTGTTCCACCGAGCGTATTATAGTCGGCAGCACCATCAGCGCAAGCACTATACCGCCGGCAAGCAGCGAATATTGTTTCATAGGTATTACAAGGAAAATATATCCGAACAAGCCAAATACAATGGAAGGTATACCTGCAAGCGTATCCGTAAACAGCCTGACTATTTTAACGAATATGCTGTTCTTTTTGGAATATTCGTTAAGGAATACCGCGGCCCCGACACCCAATGGCAGGGCTATCAGCAATGCCAACACAATCAACATACCGGTCGAAACAAACGCCGGGGCTATCGTGACGTGGGCATTAGTACTCCTCCCGAACAGAAAATCAAAGGAAATAAACGGTATGCCTTTTATGAGCATAAAGAGCACTATGCCGACAAGAGCCACGACAACGATTATCGAGAGCACGTAAGAGATTATCCAAAGTATATCCTGTATACTTCCGGTCTTCTTGTAGCTGAGCGTATTTTTTACGTTGTCCGCCTCGCCCTTTACACGGCGGGTAAAATACTTGTTGCCGGCCATCGTGTCGCGCTTTACGATAAGAAGGACACAATTCAATATAAGAATGAACAGCAAAAGGATGAAGCCGAGGCCGATGAGCACATTACGCGTATCGGGTGTAGCATAACTCCATTGCTGAACTATTGTAGACGTCAGCGTTGCAAAGCCCTGGAACGCGCCGGTGGGATAATAGTTTACAGAGTTACCTATTATCATCTGCACAGCCATTGTCTCGCCGACGGCGCGGCCAACGCCGAGTATGAGCGCGGCGATTATGCCCTTTTTTGCAGCGGGCACACAGACTTTGAATACCGCCTGATTTTTGGAGCAGCCGAGCGCAAGGGCGCCTTCGTAATAGTTTGAAGGCACAGCCTCAAGGCTGTTGCGCGCAATCGACGCCACAGTCGGGATGAGCATTATTGAAAGTACTATGGTACCCGCCAGCAGGCCGTATGCCGACGGCACGTTAAATATTGCTTTTAAGCCGGGCACAACTACCATAAGACCGAAGAAGCCGTATACTATGGAGGGAATGCCGGCAAGCAGGTTTATTACCTGATTATATATACCCTTTAATTTTTTAGGGCAATAGTAAGCCATAAATATGGCTACGAATATCGCTATAGTTCCGCCTACAAGTACCGAGCACACGGTAAGGACTATGGTGCCGACCACCATCGGCAGGGCGCCGTACTGTCCCTCCGCATAAGTGTCGCCAGCCTTCCATATGTCGCCGAAAAGTATTTTAAAAAAACCTATCTCGCGAAACGGCTCTATACTTGTAGCCAACAGAAAGATAACTATGCCAAATACCGCTATTATAGACACAGCGGCAAAAACGGCAAATATACCTTTGACTATGTTTTCTTTAGTGAACGCCTTTTCAAGGCTTTCTCTTGAAAAGGCGTTCGCTATTCTCTCTTTCAAATTTGCTTTTTGCATAAGCGTCTGTTCCTTTCTTCTCCGGTATTGTATTAACAAATAGGCACTATCGACCAAATCCGCTTAAACGGTTCAAACGTTGATGTAGCCTTCTTCTTCTATTATCGCCTTACCTTCTTCACTGAGGATAAAGTCAACAAAATCCTGTGCAAGCTCGGAAAGGCCCGCTTCGGTATTGTATACTATATTGAAATTCCTCTGAAGCGCGTAGCTCTTGTTGGAAACGTTTGCAGCGGTAGGTTCAACACCTTCAAAATTAACCGTCTTGCAGTCCTTGGTAAGAGCTTCGGCAACGGAACCCATGGAGATATAACCTATCGTAGTGCCGTCGGAATCTGCCTGTATGGCGGACATTACTTTACCGGTGGAATCCTGGGTAGTTATAATGCTTGCAAGTTTTTCAAGATCCTTGAGCTTTTTGCCTTCCGCATTCTTAACAAGATCGTCAAATGCGTCACGCGTGCCGGAACCATCTTCACGGGTGATACCTGCAGAGATAGAGCTCTGAATGGTCGTGCCGTTTGCATAGAGGTCATAGAGCTCCTGGCTGGTAACGTTGGTTACGGCGGTGTTTGCTTTATTGGTGATAAGGGCAACGCCGTCGATCGCTATCTTTATAGCGGTAACGCCCGTCTCTTCGCTCTTGACATCACGGGAAGCCATACCGAAATCGTTGAGCCCGTTCTGAGCATCTTTGATACCCGTACCGGAGTCGGACTGCTGTACTTCGATGGTGACATCGTGTTCCTTTTCATATGCTGCCGCAAGTTCCTTCATGAGAGGGGTAACGGAAGACGAGCCCGTGATAGTGAGTTTATCGCTACCGTCGCCGCAGGCGGAGAATGCCGCAACCGAACCTACAAGTGCTGCGCACGCAGCCGTCACTGCTACAATTTTGCCTAATTTTTTCATACCTGTTTCTTTTAACTCCTTAATTTAAAAGATTTTGTTTTTTGTCTTCTTTTCCTTTCGACGGTTAAATGATACCAAAGAGTTGTAATAAACTACTACACTAAGTTGTAATAAATTTGTAATAAAAAAGAAGTTTTAAATTTATTTTTTTGAACTTGTAACAACGTTGTAAGATTTTAAGATTATCTGTTATTATTTTGCACCGCTTACGGATAATTATTTAAAAAGCGCCCCGAAAGGCAGCAGGCATAACGCCGCGCGCATATGAGAGTAACGCACACCTTTGCCCGTAGTAAAATTTGCCGCTCAACTTTATTTGTAATTTTCGGCTTTGGATGATATAATATGGTTATATTACTTTTAATACAAGTAATCATCGGCACACGGGAGCCTTTGCAAAAGACGCAAAAGGCACCGTTTTACGAGGGTAAAATATGAAAATTGCGATGACGGGCGTCAGCGGCAACATGGGCAGCGAAGCGCTTATCCGGGCTATGGAGCTCGGATTTGTGGAGCGCGTAAAAGTCCTGCTTACGCCAAAGAAAAAGAACAACAAACTCGAACGGCGCTTAAAGGCGCGCTACGGCGGCCGCATAGAGGTGCTGCGCGGATGGATATCGGACGCCGCCGCATGCCGGCAGCTTGTAGAGGGGACGGACATAGTGATAAACATGGCGGCGGTCATACCTCCCCGTTCGGACAAGTCGCCGCGCGCGAGCTACCTGTGCAACCAGATGGGCGCCATGCGCATAGCCGACGCCGTGGCGGCTGCCGACCCGCAGCCCAAACTGATACATACCTCCACCGTGGCGGTATACGGCAACCGCACGCTCGCCCACCCCTGGGGAAGGCCGGGCGACCCGCTGATGCCCGCCGTATTCGACTATTACGCAATGCACAAGATGATAGGCGAACGCTACGTATTGGAGAGCCCCATAAAAAACCTTACGGTGCTGCGCCAGACGGCAATGCTGTACGAGGGGATAATCTTTTCCAACATAAGCGACGGGCTGCTCTTCCACACCACGCTGAACGGCCCGCTGGAATGGGTGACCGCGCGCGACAGCGGCTACCTTATACGCCGCATACTCGAATGCGAACACGCGGGCGAAAATAACGGCTTTTGGAACGAGATATTCGATATTTCCGGCGGCGCGCATAACAGGCGCACGGGCTACGACACGTTTGCCGACGGGTTTTCCGTGATGGGCGGTTCGCCCAAGTCCTACTTTAAGCCGAATTGGTGCCAGACGCGCAACTTTCACGGCATGTGGTATGCCGAAAACACGCTGAACGATATGTTCGGCTACCAGCGCGACACCGTGGCGCAGTTCTGGGAAGAGATGGGCAAAAAGTACCGCATATTCAAACTTGCCCGCGCCCTTCCCTCCGCCGTAATAAGAAAGTGCGTGTTCGGCCGCCTGCTCGGGGACGAAAACTCCCCCGCAAAGTGGCTGAAAGAGGGCGACGAGGCGCGCGTGACGGCGGCATTCGGGAGCAGGCAGAAGGCGCTTTCGCTCCCCGACAACTGGGATGATTTTACCGTTGAAAGCGGCGAAGAACACGGCGCGAGCGAACGGGAGCCCAAAGAGAAATTTGCGGATAAGCTACTTTCGCACGGGTATGACGAGGGCATACCCTTTGACAGCCTGACGCTGGACGACATGCGCAGGGCGGCGGTCTTCCGCGGCGGCAAGTGCCTTTCAAAGGAGATGGCGTCGCCGCGTTCAAAACTGCTGTGGCAGTGCAGCGAAGGGCACACCTTTACGTCATCCCCCCATACCGTGCTCAGGGGCGGGCATTGGTGCCCGTTCTGCCAGCCGCAGCCGTGGAAGTACGACGAGCTTGCAAAAAAGTCGCCGTTCTTTGCGCAGGTGTGGTACGACAGCCATTCCCCCGAGGAAGACACCGAATATTTCTTTGACAAAGACGGCAAAGCACAGATGAAGAAGGGCGAATGAGCACGGCCCTTTCAAGGAGGAACTACATTAAGGGCATGAAAGCTGTTTTTAACGTGTTTTCCGGCACGGGCAACACACATAAAATATGCCGCGCCATAATGGAAGAATGGAAAAAGCGCGGCGCGGAGTGCAAATACGTCAACATAGAAAAAGACTGCGAAGTGCGCGACCCCAACCTGTACGACAGGATAGTAATAGGCTATCCCGTGCATGCGTTCAACGCGCCCGAGGCGGTGTTCGACTTTATAAAAAGGCTCCCCGAGTGCAGCGGCGAAAGGCTCGTATACCTTGTAAAGACTTCGGGCGAGCCGCTCAAATTCAACGACGGATCGTGCGCGCGCCTCTACGACAAACTGCACAAAAAGGGATACATTGTCGCAGGCGAATATCACTACGTTATGCCGTACAACATGATATTCCGCCACACGGACGGAATGGCGACGCGCCTTTGGCAGGCGGCGCGGCGGCGCATCCCGCACGAGGCGGCGGAGATGCTTGCAGGCAAGGTCACCAAGCTCAAAAAGGGGCCCTTAAAGCGCCTTGTCTCCTTTATTTTCCGCATAGAGCAGCCGGCAATGCACGCGGTGGGCAGGACGTTTAAAGCCACTTCCGCATGCACGGGGTGCGGCAAGTGCGCGCGCGGATGCCCGCAGAAGAACATAACGATGGCGGGCGGCAGGCCGGTATTCGGCAAGAGCTGCATAGGCTGCGTGAAATGTTCGTTCGGGTGTCCCGAAAACGCCATAAAAATAGGCGTTTTGAACGGCTGGAAGGTAAACGGTGCCTACAATTTTGAAGGCACGCCCGCAACCGACGAACAGATCTGCCGGTACTGCAGGCGCGCTTACCTTAAATATTTTAAAGAGGCGGAAAAATACCCGCTGCCCGGCGAAGATATGCCGAAAGTTCGGGATAACATAACAGAGACGCCCGTTAAATGAGCGGATGGCGCGGCGACAGCCGCGCCTTTTTTTATACGCATATGTATTTACCGCCATATGCGCGGCGCTTTGACTAAAACATTCGTAAAGCTGCCTCGCGAGGCATATGTGCGGGCTTTTATATTATCCCCGCCGCATATGTGCCGAAAGTAATATGCGCCGCGACGCAGACGGCGAGACATCGCACATGGCAGCATTTTTCTGCGCGGCGACATGCGGACGGCACCCATTTGCCGCTTATACAAAAAGCCGCGCCGTGCGGGAAACTTCCCCGCACGGCGCGGCTTTTAAACTTTAAGCAATATCAGAACTTTACGGTGAACACGGAGCCCTCTCCCTCCTTGCTCTTTACCGAGATAGTCCAGCCTTCGCGCTGGCATATCTTTTTTACCATGGCGAGCCCGAGCCCGAAGCCGCCGTTTTTGCCGCTGTGCGACTTATCCACGGTGAAGAACCGGCTGAACACCTTTGAAAGATTCTCTTCCGAAATGCCTATGCCCGTATCCGCCACCTCAAAGCGGTCTATATTGAGGGTAACGGTGACGCTGCCGCCCTGCTTGTTGTAGCGTATGGCGTTGCGTATCAGGTTGCCGACCATCTCGCTCATCCTTTCGTGCGAGCTGTGCACTATGACGTTGTCGGATATATCGTCTATAAGGGTGACGTTGCGCTTATCCGCCTCCGGCTTTACCACGGCGAGCATCTCCCTTGCCAATTTTGAAAGGTCTACCTCGCATGCGGGCACGTCGCTGTTGTCTATTTCATTATAATTTATAATGCACGCGATCAGGTTTGTAAGGCGCTCGCTCTGCTTTAATATTGTCTTATACGCCGCGTCCTGCTGCTCCTTGTTCATCATGCCCGAAGCGAGCAGCTCCGCATACCCCTTTATGGAGGTGAGCGGCGTGTTCATTTCGTGCGTGATGTTGGAGATGAATTCGTTCTTTGAATTCTGCGCCCTTTCCACAAGGTCTTTTTCTTCCTTTATCTCGTTCATCTTTCTCTCTATATCCCTGTTGCGCTC
>CALVPV010000046.1 GCA_944353935.1 uncultured Clostridia bacterium
GCCGTATGCCCGTATAGTACGGCCAGATGTGCGCCTCCGGGTATATCGCCACCCAATGGCCCCCTTCAGCCGCGCGCACTATGTCCGAAGAGAACTTTTTAAGCCCGCACAACTCCTGCGGGACGGGCACGGCGCCGAGCAGCCTGACCAGCCCGCCTATGCCCCTTATGGACACGGCGTCGGCATTCACCACCACGTCCGCCGTGCGCGGAAAGGCTATGTTTGTAGGGTTGAGCGCGTCGGTGAGATACGCCGTATGGTTGCCGTAGATGAACGCGCCGCCATTTTTGTAGCCCCTTAACACCCTTTTGTTTTTATAGCGCACCAAAACGGCGCCCGCAAGCATTATGACCGGCGTGGCGAACAGCTTGTACACAAAAAAGCGGGCGGCATTCCACCCCTTGCCCTGCGGCACGTACTTGTAGTCTGGCGGCAGTTTTTTTGCCGTTATGTGAGTGCCGGCAAAATCGTCGTTGAGCTCGTCGGCGTAATAATAGACCCTGTTCACGGCATACCTCCTTTTTATTGAGTTATAGCCCGCCGACGTAACAACGGCATAAATTATTTATTAACCGAATATAAACTTTTAAAAAGCGCGCATGTTTTTTTCGTCAAAAAATATGCCGCGGGCGGCGCATTTTATGCACCGCCCGCGGCATATTTAAAAATTATGTTCATTCGTCCGACTCAAAGTCGTCCCTCACTTCGTCCAGCCAGCTGTCCTCCTCGCTGCCGTAGTCATCGAAACAGTCTTCGGAAAAGCCCCCGTCATCCACCTCTTCGGAAAAGTCGTCGCCGTGCATGTCTTCATCTTCCTCTCCGTGCACGCCGTCATCGTCCTCGTCGTCCGCGCATACAAAACCTTCGCGGCTGCCGTAGTCGTCAAAGACGGTATCCGGCTGTTCGCCCTCGCCGCCGTACAGTATCTTGTCGTCCTCTTCGCGGCAGGCGGCTTCGCTCGCCGTTCTGTTCTTTTTTTCCACATTTACCCCCGTTGCCGCAGAGCGCGGCATTTTATTTTGAACGGGCGGAACGCGCCGCGCGCAGCCCGCCCATATATATTATTGCTTGAACAGAGAAATAAATTCGCGCAGGGCAAAGGGCACGGGCACGTTTTTGGGGAGAGCCAGTCCCACGCCGCGCACGGGAAGGGACGGCGATATGTCCACTTCGAACAGAGCTCCGCTTTCAAGCTCCTTTTTGCAGTATTCGCGCGGCACGCAGCCCACGCCCATCCCCTTGGATGCCAGCTTTAACATAAGATCCCAGTTAGCCACCTCTATATCCGGCTGCAGCGATATGCCCAGCGTGGCAAGGTAGGCGTCTACGGCGCGGCGCGCCACGGTGTTGGTATCCATCATCAAAAGGGGAAATTCCTGTAATTTTTTTACGGGAACAGTGACGCCCTTGAGTTCGGAATAGCGCGGGCTTGCCACGAATATGTCGCTGAGCAGGCTGACGCTGCCGGAGAGCATTATGTCCTTGTCCTCTATGGGCAGGTTTAAAAAGACGATGTCGCACTTGTTGTTTTTGAGCTGTTCCACTGTATCCAGCGTGGTGCCCGTGAGCAGGTCAAACTTTACGGCGGGGTACCTTTCGTGGTATTCGGCTATCTTGTCCGCAAGGATGTTGGAAAAGATGGAGTCCGTGGCGCCGACGCGTATCGTGCCCGTCGCCGACGTCTTGAGCTCGATTAGAGTGTTTTCCGCCCTCTCCAAAAGGGTGAGCGCCTCTTCCACCTTGCCGTAGATGAGCTTGCCGCCCTGAACGGACAATTCCATTCCCCTGTGCGTGCGGTTGAACAGCGTGGTGCCGAGCTGCGTTTCCAGCTGTTTTACCGCCTGCGACACCGCGGGCTGCGATATGAACAGCTCTTCCGCCGCCTTGGTAAGGCTGCCGCACTTTGCAACGGTATAAAATACCCTGTACAATTCAAGATTGACCATTTACCGATCCTCTCCGATGCTATCTTTTAATAGATGAATGCGCGCAACGCGGCAGGGCGGTGCGCATGCAATGCAATTACTTTCCTACGCAGAATTTGGAAAATATGGTGTTTATTATCTCCTCCGTAGCGGTGGCGCCCGTTATTTCGCCGAGGGCGTCCCACGCGTCCTTTATGTCCACGGAAATGATGTCGGCGGGGAATATGCCTATGGCATTTTCCGCACCCGAAAGCGAGCGAATCGCGCGGCCGAGCGCTTCAAAGTGCCGCTCTTCTATGACGAACGCCTCGTCCAGAGCGCCCTGCGGCAGGGCGGTATCGCGCATGAGCGATTTGAGTTCGGCTATCCCCTCGCCGCTGAGCGCGGAGACGGAGATGTCTTCATTGCCGTCGGGGATGTCGGATATGTCGCGCTTGTTGCGCACCTTTATCACGGGGCAACGGCACTGCTTTAATATCTCGTCCTCCTCCGCGCCCCACGAACCTTCGTATACGACGAGCGCAAGGTCTGCGGAAGACATCGTCTGCCTGGCGCGGCTTATGCCGAGCTTTTCTATTTCGTCGGCCTGTTCGCGGATGCCCGCGGTATCGTAAAAATTAAAGCGCACGCCGCCGAGCTCCATCTCCCCTTCCACCACGTCGCGCGTGGTGCCCGCCGTGGAAGAAACTATCGCCTTGTCGTAACCCAAAAGGGCGTTCAAAAGCGAGCTTTTGCCGGCGTTCGGCTTGCCGCAGATGGCTACGCATACGCCGCTCTTTATCTTTTTGCCCCCGTCATATGTGGCAGCGAGCGCCTGTACGCTTGCGCGCAGGGCAGAAAGTTTTTGCTTTATGTCAAAAAGTTCCGTACGCTCTATATCCTCTTCCGGGTAGTCCACGTCCGCCCCTATCTTTGCAAGGATGTCGGTGAGCTCGTCCTGGACTTTGACCGCCTCCCGCGTGAGCCTGCCGGAATATAAAAGGCTGCCCGCGCGCACTTCCGCGGTGCTTTGCCCGTTTATCATGTCCGCCATGCCCTCTGCCGCGGAGAGCGATATCTTGCCGTTTATAAACGCGCGCATGGTAAATTCGCCCGCCTTTGCGGGGCGCGCGCCGCAGGATATCGCCTGCTTCAACACCGCGCGCGAAAGTTCCACCCCGCCGTGGCAGTGCAGTTCCACCACGTCCTCACCGGTAAAGGAACGGGGCGCCCTGAAATAGACGCACAGCCCGAAGTCGGTTATGCCGCCCGCGGCGCTTATGGCGCCAGAGTACATATAGCGCGGCTTAAACGAGCGCACGGGCGTTTTGCCCGACGGGGAAAACATCTTTTCCGCAACGGAAAGGGCGTCCGCCCCGCTCACCCTTATTATCGCCACGCCGCCGGGGGCGGGCGCGGTGGAGATGGCCGCAATACAATCGCTGTTCATAGTTTATTGACCCGATAAAAGTTAATATAACTTATAATTATACGTATAATCGCAAATTATACATTTTTTTGGTTTTGCTTTTTATCCATTATACCACATTATACCGCATAAGGCAAGGAAAAGAGCAAAAAAACAGGGCGGAGCACCGCTCCGCCCGCACAAATATCAAAGGACAATTTATTTGAACTCATCGAACGGCGACCCGTCTTGCCGCCCACCGCCGGAGGACGTGCCGGGATCCCCGTCCGAAGGCGCACCGCCGTAGGAAGACCCGTTGCCGGAACTTGAAGAGGAGCCGTATTCGTCGAACGGATCGGGCGCGGAGCCCTGCCCCTGCGTGCCGCCGTTGCCGTTATAGCCGCCGTAACCGTTGTTATAACCGTTGTTGTTATAGCCGCCGTTGTTATAGGGATTTTGGTTATACGGATTGCCGTACTGCTGCTGATACATACGGTAGTTCTGTTCGCGCACCCTTCTTAAATAGTCCGAATAACTCATGCCCGTATTGTTGCGCACGGCATAGATGAGTATGCCCGAAAGGGGAAGCAGCGCGCCGACAACGGAAAAGATGATGTACTGCCTTGCAGAATAGGTGCGGAAGAACGCCATGAGAAGGAGCATCCTTACTATTATAAAGGCGAGCCCCAGCCAGATGAGGACGTAGTCTTCAAGGTGTAAAAACGACCAGCCGAGCCAGTTGTACGACGCGGGCATATCCGCACTGAACCCCGCGGGCGTATAATAGGTCACGGTGCCGCCGTATATGCCCGATTCCATGGTGTTGGTATCCCACTGAATGTAGTTCCACACGGTGAACATCGCCACGTAATAGATGACGTACCCGACGACGAGCACGACTTCCAACAGGGCGGGGATAAGGGCAAAGTTCTTTGCCTTCATCCCGTATATCCTGTTCTTCTGCGAACATACGCCAACGTAATACATGTTGAAGAACGGCACGAACGCCATCCACTTGTTGCCGTACCCCGCGCGCTTTGCTATAGTGTACAGACCCACGGCCTGGAAGATGTACACTATCAAAAAACACAGCCCGCCCACGAGCAGCGCTATCCACATATTGTTTTCAATGCCGCCGGCGGCGTTCTCCCTTATGGGGATGAACCCTTCGGCATACGATGCAAACTGAAAGAAATCCATAACTCTCCGTATATTTATGGTATTTTGCACAGGTTATTATAAGCGTTTTAAATGTATTCCTTAAAACAGAATTGTGAAAACGGCGTAAAATATACATCGCCCCGCCGCACGGGCGGCAGAACACGCCGCAAAAAGTCAGGTAAACGGGTCGGGGGAATATTCCACGCTTTCAAGCGTGAGCCCCTTTGCCGGCATCGTCTTGCCAACAAGCGAGCGATCTCCCTCCGTCAGGGAGCGGCTCACATCCTCCAAGGATATGCGCCCGAGCCCCAGATACAACAGCGTGCCCGCCATGGTGCGCACCATGTTGTACAAAAACCCGCCGCCGCAGACGGTGAAAAGAATATCTTCCGACCCGCGCGAAAAGCCCGTGGCAACTTCCGCTGAATACACCGTGCGCACGGTGGTCTTTACCGCCGATCCGCTTGCACAGTACGCCTTAAAATCGTGTTCGCCGCAATATAGTGCCGCACCTTTTTGCATTAAAGCCACATCGGGGCGGGGCGGCACCGCCACCGCGAAGCGCGACTTTAATGGGTGTTCCCTGCGCGCGCAGTACATGCGGTAACAGTACGTCTTTTTCTTTGCGGAGCGGTTGCTGTCAAAGCCTTCCGGCACGGCGGCAGAGCGCAACACGCACACGTCGGCGGGCAGGCGGAAGTTGAGCGCGTCCGCCACCTTTTCGGCGGGGACGGATATGTCGGCGGAAAAGTGGCATACCTGCCCCGCGGCGTGCACGCCGCTGTCCGTGCGGCCGCTGGCGACGATATTTATTTTTTCGCCGAATGCCTGCCTTGCCGCGTCCTCCAAAACGCTCTGAACGGAAATGCCGTTCTTCTGGTTTTGCCAGCCGCGGTAGTCCGTGCCGTCGTAGGCAACTTTTATTGCATATTTCATAATTTTCACAAAATTCTCGCGCAAGCCGTGCGCGACAATTTTCGTGATTTTAAGGAACCACGTTCCTCTTCGCGCGACTCTGAGAGCCCACGATTATTTAGTCGCGCTTATCGGCGAACTAAATTCGCCTTGCGCACGTTATTATTTTTAAATTAAATTTTTACCTTATTATTAACTCGGATAATCCTTGAAAATAGATGCGAGCAAGACAAGGAGCGTGCGGAAGCTGCGAGGGAGCTTACTTAGAGGTAAGTGACTGAGCAAACCCGTAAACGCGACAATGTAATGCGACACACATACAAGGGAAAGCGATTTAGGTTATAATTATATATTCGTAAATTTCGGGCCAGATGTCGGCGGCATACACGTTGAACAGCACTACGCCCGCAATGAGCGCGGCAAACACGAGGGCGCCGACAAGGTCGCGCCAGCCGAACGTGAGCTTTTTATACTTTGTGCGGTTTTTTGAACCGGAATAGCAGCGCGCGTCCATCGCGTCGCCCAGCTCCTCCGCGCGCCTGAGCGCGCTTATCAAAAGGGGTATGAGAATGGGCACGACCGCCTTTATCCTTTTGAATATGTTGCCGCTTTCAAAGTCCGCGCCGCGCGCCTTTTGGGCGGCTATTATGCGGTTGGTTTCGTCTATAAGCGTGGGTATGAAGCGCAGCGCGATGCTCATTATAAGGGCAAGTTCGTGTACGGGGAACTTTATCCATTTGAGCGGAGTTAAAAGGCTCTCTATGCCGTCCGTAAGGCGGACGGGGGTGGTGGTGAGCGTGAGTATGGCGGAAGCCATGACGAGCAGGAACAGCCTTAAAAGCAGGAACACGGTAAAGACCACCGATTCGCGGTAGATCTTTATGACCCAGCTCTCCGGCGTGAGAAGGTGTTCGCCGCCGTGGAAGAACAGGTTGAGCACCGAAGTTATCACAAGTATGACTATTATGCCCTTTACCGAGCGCAGCACCGAGCCGAACGGAACGCGCGCGGCTATAACCGCAGCGATCAGCACCGCAAGGCACAGGAACATGCCGTAAAAGGTGTCGGCAAGGAATATCGCCACTATAAAGGCGATAAGCGCGAGCAGCTTTGTGCGGGGATCCATTGAATGGACAAAGGACTTTGCGGGATAGTATTGCCCGAACGTTACGTCGTTAAGCATCCTCTCCCCCTTTGAAAAGGCTTATGACCTTTTCGGAAAAATCTTCGCAGGTGAAGTCGGTGTCCACCTCGTACCCGAGCTCTTTAAGGCGCGCGCACGCCTTGGCGGTGATGGGTATGTCCAGCCCGAGGGAAGAGAGCTCCTCCTCCCTTTTAAACAGCTCGCGCGGGGGCGCGCACAACACCGCCTCGCCGCGGGATATGACCGCCGCGCGCGTGCAGTTGTCGGCAATCTCGTCCATATCGTGCGATACGACTATGACCGTGCGGCACCATTCGCGGTGGAGCTTGTGCAAGAGTTCCATTATCTCCTGTTTGCCGAGCGGGTCTAACCCGGCGGCGGGTTCGTCCAGGATGAGTATGTGCGGACGGGTGACTATGACGCCCGCAATGGCGACGCGGCGCTTTTGGCCGCCGGAAAGGTCGAAGGGCGATTTGTCCTTGACCTCTTCATATGAGAGGCCGACTATCTCCAGCGCGTCGCGCACGGCGACCTCCGTCTCCTCCGCGGTTATGCCCTTGCGGAAATTTTTGAGCCCGAAGGCGACGTCGGCAAAGACGGTCTCGGCAAACAGTTGGTATTCTGGGTACTGGAACACCATGCCCACGCTTTCCCTGAGTTTTACAAAGTCGCACTTTTTGTCCGAAAGGTCAAATTGCCCCACATGTATCTGCGGAAGAACGGGAGCGGGCTCGCCCTTTTTGACCTTTTTGGGGCGGTACTTCTTTTCCGCCTGTGGCAGCTTTATAAGGGCGTTGAGGTGCTGCACGAGCGTGGACTTGCCGCTGCCCGTGTGCCCTATTATGCCGAAAAATTCGCCTTCGTCTATGTGCAGGTCTATGCCGCGGAGCGCCCTTTGCGCAAACGGCGACTTTGCCGAATATGTGAACGTAAGATCCTTTACGTCTATATCCCATTCATGCCCGTTTTGCTCAACAGGTGCGGGTATATACGGCAACGAACGGTGTGCGGCGCCCGCCTTTTCCCCCTCCTGCGCCACCTCTGCGGCAAGCTGTTCGGGGGTGAGGCAGTCCGCGACGGGTATACCCGCCGCCTGCAGGTTCTTGCATATCCTGCCTATGCGCGGCAGGCTTAAATTGTAGGCTTCGAGCCGCTCGCTGTGTAAAAATATTTCCGCGGGGGTGCCCTGCATGACCATCTCGCCGCGGTTTAAAACGATAGTTCTGTCCGCGAGCAGCGCCTCTTCCATAAAGTGCGTTATGAGTATGACCGTCATGCCCTCTTCCCTGTTGAGGCGCGTCACGACGTCCATGACTTCGCGCCTGCCGCGGGGATCGAGCATTGCCGTAGATTCGTCCAGAATGAGTATGTCGGGCTTTATGGCGAGCACGCCGGCTATGGCTATGCGCTGCTTTTGCCCGCCCGAAAGGCGCGAAGGCGTGCCCGTGCGGTATGCCTCCATGCCCACCGCTTTAAGCGCCCAGTCTATCCTTTTGCCTATTTCTTCGCGCTCCACGCCGAGGTTTTCCGGACCGAACGCCACGTCGTCCTCTATTATGGACGCGACCATCTGGTTGTCAGGATTCTGAAAGACTATGCCCGCGCGCTTGCGTATCTCCACGGGGTTCTTGCCTTCGAGCGTGTCCATGCCGAACACCTTTACCCTGCCCTTGTCCGGAAGGAGCAGCCCGTTTATAAGGCGGGCGAGCGTGGACTTGCCGCTGCCGTTGTGGCCTATTACGGCAAGAAATTCCCCCTTGCTTACGCTTAAAAAGAAGTCTTTGAGCGCGGGGGCGGCGTCCTCTTCGTACGAAAAAGTCACGCCGTCGAATACGACCGCGGCGCCCTGTTCCTTCTGCTCCCCTTCCGCTGCGGGCGGAACGGCATTCAGTTTTTCCTGTTCGTTAAAATTTTCGTTCTGCATTTTTTACGATTATAGCAGACTCCCGCGCTTTTAACAACATTTTGAGCGGGAATTTTGATAAAAGGCGGATAAAAAGTTTGTGACGGGGGCAACAGGCGGCGTTTACATCAAAATACGGAAGGAAAAGTTGAATATATTGAAAATATATTCCGCTCCGACATTGACATTTTTAAGTTATTGTTTTATAATATTTTTGTGTGGAACTTACACATATGAATTGAATGACAAACATTTCAAACGGAGGTTTTTTAATGAAAAAGTTGACTATCGACGGTAATACCGCCGCCAGCCACGTTGCCTACGCCTTTTCGGAAGTAGCGGCCATCTATCCCATAACGCCCTCTTCCCCCATGGCGGAAGTTGCCGACGAATGGGCAACCGCAGGCAGGACGAATATGTGGGGACAGAAAGTAAGGATAGCGGAAATGCAGTCCGAAGGCGGTGCCGCGGGCGCCGTTCACGGCTCCCTCTCCGCAGGCGCCCTTACAACGACGTTCACCGCTTCCCAGGGGCTTCTTTTGATGATCCCCAACATGTATAAGATATCGGGCGAGCTGCTGCCCATGGTAATGCACGTCTCCGCGCGTGCCCTTGCCGCCCACTCGCTCAACATATTCGGCGACCACGCCGACGTAATGGCATGCCGCCAGACGGGCTACGCGATGCTGTGCGATTCTTCCGTTCAGGAAGTAATGGATCTCGCGCTCGTTGCGCACCTTTCCACATTAAAATCCAAAGTTCCCTTCATCAACTTCTTTGACGGCTTCAGGACTTCGCACGAAGTTGCCAAGATAGACGTATGGGACGAAGCAGACGACTACGCCGAAATAAGGGCGATCTGCGACGAAGCGGGCATCGCCGAAGACGTGGCAGACTTCAAGAGCCGCGCGCTCAACCCCGAACACCCCGTACAGAAGGGCACCGCACAGAACGGCGACACCTACTTCCAGAACAGGGAGACCGCCAACAGCTACTACGCCGCAGCGCCCGCCATCGTACAGAAGATGATGGATCTCGTTTCGGCAAAGTGCGGCAGGAAGTACCACCTGTTCGACTACGTGGGCGCCCCCGACGCGACAGAAGTTATCGTCGCTATGGGCTCGGCATGCGAGACCGTTGAAGAGAGCATCAACAAGCTCAACTCCATGGGCAAGAAGTACGGCCTTATAAAGGTGCGCCTGTACAGGCCCTTCGTTGCCGACGCATTCGTTGCAGCCCTTCCCAAGACGGCTAAAAAGATAGCCGTGCTCGACAGGACCAAGGAACCCGGCAGCCTTGGCGAACCTTTATACCTTGACGTATGCTCCGCACTCTTTGAAAAGGGCGTAAGCAAGGCAAAGGTAGTGGGCGGCCGCTACGGCCTCGGCTCCAAGGAATTCACCCCCTCCATGGTGCTCGCCGTATACAAGAACCTTGAAAAGGCCGAGCCCAAGAACCACTTTACAATCGGTATATACGAAGACGTCACCAACAGCTCTTTGGACTTTTCGGAAAAGTTCGACGCCGCGCCCGCAGGTTCCACCTCCTGCAAGTTCTACGGCCTCGGCTCGGACGGCACCGTAGGCGCCAACAAGAACTCCATAAAGATAATAGGCGACCATACGGACAAGCATGCGCAGGCATACTTCTTCTATGACTCCAAAAAGTCGGGCGGCATAACCGTATCCCACCTCCGTTTCGGCGATACGCCCATACAGAGCGAATACCTCATCGACTCTGCGGACTTCGTACAGTGCTCCAACCCCTCCTACATCACCCGCTACGATATGACGAGCGACATAAAAGAGGGCGGCACCTTCCTTATAAACACTGACGCGACCACGGTTGAAAAACTTGAAGAGTTCCTGCCCGCAAAGGTAAAGCAGGATCTTGCCAAAAAGCACATCAACCTCTATGTAATAGACGCCATACACATCGCAGGCCAGCTCGGGCTCAAGGGCAGGACGAACACCATACTCCAGTCGGCGTTCTTCCGCGTAAATCCCCAGATAATGCCCTAC
>CALVPV010000047.1 GCA_944353935.1 uncultured Clostridia bacterium
TCGCTTTAAATTGCCATGCACCTTTAAATAGCGCATTTTGCGGTGAATTGGCGCGAAGAGCCGGCAATACTTTTCCCGTATTGCAACGACGATGAACGCCAAGGCATGCAATAGGCGCATTTAAAGGCGAGTTCGTTTTATTCCCTTACAGTATAAAAAATGCGGCGGCGCAAAAAATATATGCAGTGCGGGGCGCGCCCGCATATCCGACGGGCGCAAAAAAACAAATTTTACAAAATATTTGCAAATTAAACGAATTTTGCCGTGTAAAACGGTTTACAAATATAACAAATGCTAATATAATGTTACCATTGATTAAGGGCGCGGAAAACTCAATCTTTTTTCCGACCTGTATTTTAAGTACGGAGAAAATCTTGTTATGATCAAGTATGTCAAATGCCCCAGGTGCGAACTCAACTATATCGACCCTGAAAAGCAGGAATACTGCGACGTATGTATAGCCGAAATGAAGGGCAACAAACTTCAGTTTGCCGACCTTGAGGACGAGGAATTGGACGAAAGCGCCGAAAAGACGGAGATCTGCCCCGTATGCGGCGTAAATACCATGCGCTACGGCGAAAAGATGTGTGACGCGTGCAAACAGGCAGGGCAGTATGAGGACGATGAGGACGTGGACATGGACACCGACGAGGAGTGGAAGAACTACCTCGAAGACGATGAAGACCTCACCGTGGACGATGAAACGCTTGAAGAGGAACTCTCCGAAGAGCTCGACGACGAATTTGACGACGAGTTCGGCAACGGGGATGAATCATACGAGGACGACGACCCTCTCTCGGACTTCGACGACGATTTCGATGACGAAGACCTTGACGATGAGGATGACGACGATGACGATGACGACGACGAGGACGACCCGTTCTGATGCCGCGTATAAACATTGCAACCATATGTGCGCCGCGCTATCTGCGCGGCGCTTTCTTTTCGGTTTTTTATTCCCTTGCAACTATTGCATAGGCGCATAATTACGGTGTATTGTGCGCATAATTATTGTATGATAAGGTCAACGGTAAGCGTAAATCAGGTCAGGCACGCCGTAGAGTGCTGTTATTTAAAGCCGGTCACCGTTAAGCTCAACCTCGGAAGGAACAAATTCGTCACGTTCCCCGCAACGGTGAGCGGGGTGTACCCCTCGCTGTTCACCGTCCGCCCGGAGGATGAAAACTTCCTCGGCAAAACGGCGTATTCCTATTCGGAGGTGCTGTGCGGCAGGGTCAAGCTCAAGGCGCGTTGATTTCGGCATACATGTATGTTTTGAATGCGGCGGGCGCGGAAAGTTTTCCGCGCCCGCCGCAATATTTTAAAAAATACTAATAACCGCCGTTTTTTTGCCGCGCGGTAAGGTAATAATGCGCCGGCGGGCGGCATATTATACTCTTGATAAAAACATAGGCGGCAGCGCCGCCGCAGGAGAGTTGCATTATGCCGTTAAAGCCCGCGTATCAGACGGAAAACTACGTAAAAAAGATAAAGGAGATCACCTCACGGTCGGTGGTGGAGTGCCGTTTTTCCCTCGGCGCCGGCGTGAGCGAAGTGCTTGCCGTTTCCCCGCAGCTTTCCCCCGCCGGGTGCGAAGTGACTTCCGGCAGGGTCAATTACGGCGGCAGGCTGGTCTGCACCGCAGTCTTTGCCGATATGAATGGCGGCATAGGCCGCGCGCAGAAGGGTGCGGAATTTACGCACTTTGCCGACGATGAGTGCCTGGCGCCCGCTCAGACCGCCGTTGCCGGGCTCTCGTGCGAGAAGTGCACCGTGCGCAGGGACGGTTCGTCATACCTCGTTACCGCCGTTATAAGCGCGCGCATATCGGTGTACGGCAATGCGGAGCGCACTTATTTGTCCGAAGCCGACGGCGCCGTGTGCCGCTTTGAACAGGTCAAGATGCTCTCCGCCATAACTTTCAGCGGCGAGAGCGAGGTAGAGGACGAATTTGACGCCGCCGGCGTGGAGGATATTTTAATGCACTCCGCCCGCCCGGTGGTGACCGACTGCCGTTGCGGCGCGGGCGAGATCCGCATCGCGGGCGAAATTTACCTCAGCCTGCTCGCCGTGCGCGGCGAAGAGCTCGTTGCGCTCGACCGCGTCATTCCGTATACCGCGGAGATATTGTGCGACGACGCCGTGCTTCCCCGCAGGGCGGTGTGCCGCGCCCAGCTCAGGGACTGCGCCCTTTCGGCAAAGGTCAACGAAGACCGCGGCAGGTGCCTTGTGGACTTTTCGGCAACGCTGTGCTTTGACGGCGACTTCTGTGAAGAGCATGAAGTCTCTGCCGCGACGGACGCCTTTATGACGGACGGTGAGGCTCTGCTTAAAATAAGCCGGGAAAATACCCCCGTATGTACGGACATAAAGGTGTATTCCGAAAGGGTGGGCGGCCCCTGTTCGGTGAAGAGCCCCGTGGACTACGGCTGCGTGTTCAGGGCGGTCATTTCGCCGCAGGCGGAGTGCACGTATTCCGCCGATACGGGCATGCTCGAAGGCGCCGTGTCCGCCGTGCTCATCTACTCGCGCGAGGGCGAAACGCACAGCGCGGAAGTTGCGCTGCCCTTTTCGGTAAAGCTCAACGGCGAGGGGTTGGCTGTCTCAGGGATAGCAGTCAGCGGCATGAGCGTGCGCCAGCGCGCCGAGGGAGAGTGCGAGGCGGAAGCCACCCTGCGCATCACGGCGGCGGCGCTCTCTTTGGAGAGTTGCGCGTACATCTCCGAACTTACGGAGGCGGAGGGCGGGTGCGAACGCCCTTCCGCGGTCACCGTGCTGTTCCCCTCCGCTGGCGAAACGCTGTGGTCGGCTGCCAAACGGCTCAAAATGGAGCCCGAACAGGTCGCCAAGGCGTGCGGTGCCGAGGTGCAGTTCCCGCTCAAAGGGGACGAAAGGATAGTCATATACCGCCCGCAAAAAAATTAGGTCAAATTGTGTACATGGCCGCCCGCGCCTTTAAAGGTGCGGGCGGCTTTTAAAATTATAAAAAGTTTTCGTCAATTTTATTGTTTTGCCGCGGCGTTCGTGGTATAATTTTTTTATGGAGCGAGTAACCGTACTTTCACCCGCAAAAATAAATCTTACGCTGCACGTGTGCGGCGTAAGCGGCGGCTATCACATGATAGACAGCCTTGTCACCACCATAGGCATATATGACGAGGTGACGGCGCAAAAGCGCTCCGACGGACGCATATGCGTGCATATGAGCGGAGAGGGGTGCGAAGATATCCCGCCCGAAGCCAACAACGCCGTGCGCGCGGCGGAGCTGTTCGTGCGCACTTTTAGCACGGGCGGCGCGGACATAACGGTACGCAAACACATTCCCGTTGGGGCGGGGCTGGGCGGCTCGTCTGCGGACGCCGCAGGCGCCCTGAACGCTCTTGCCGCCCTTTACGGCGTAGACGACGATGCGGTCGGAGATATAGCCGATGCCGTCGGGTCGGATACCCGCTATATGCTGCGCGGCGGCTGGGCAAGGCTGAGCGGCAGGGGCAACGTCGTGACGCCCGTCGCCTGCACGCTCTCGCCGTGGTTTGTCGTCCTCGTGCCGCAGGGGGGCGTCTCCGCCGGGCAATGTTACCGCCTGTATGACGAGATGTGCAAAGGCGCCGCTTCTTCCGCAGGTAAAGAGGTGTCGGACTACGCCGGCCTCTGCAAAGGGCTGTACAACGCGCTGTATCTGCCTGCAAAGGCGCTCTTTGCCGATGTGGGGCGGGCGCTTAAAGACGCCCTTACGCTCTCGCCCGCGGCGTGCATGACGGGTTCGGGCAGTGCGGTGTTCGCTATGTTTGAAAGCAGTGAGCGCGCCCTTTCCGCCCTTAAGGCATACGGGGGGAAGTTCCGCGCGTTTGCGGCAGGCACCTGCCTTCCGCGCATTATAAAAGGAGATTTACATGGCTGAAGAAAGGCTGATAGATGACGACAGGGACAAGGACAAAGACCGCAAATATCGTTTCCGCATAAACGAGGACGGCGAAGAGGAGCTGGAGATTGCAGAGGAGCCCGAAGATGAGCAGCAGGATGCGGAGGACGGGCTCGATATCCCAAAATTTGAAGAGGACGACGAAGAGGCCGTGGACAAGACGCCCGAGCAGCTCGCCGCAGAGCGCGAACGCGCCGAACGCGAGCGCGCCGCCCGTGAGTGCAACGCCCTCGCCCTTTTGCAAAAGGCAAAGGCGGCAATGGCGGAGGGGAAGCAGTCCTATGCCCTCACCCTCCTCGATTCCGCGGTAAAAGAGTGCGGCGACATTGGCGAAGCGTACAGCCTCAGGATGGAGATACTGTCCGAAGGCTATACGAGTGCCGTGCGGGCGGAGGACTGCGTGGATGCGCTGGACGGCTATTCCGAACACGTCCCCGCCGACGAACGCGGGGAGATATCCAAGAAGTTTGCGCCCGTCGTAAGGGCGGCGCTCGAAGAGCAGGAAAAAGAGAACGCCCTGTTAAAGGCGGAAAACGATGAAAAAAAGAAGGAGCGCCGCCTGTTTTTCGCGTCGGGATATAAAAGGGCGCTCACGCGGTTTTCGATAGCGCTGATACCGCTTATTTTGTTCGTCACCCTGGGCATAGGTTTCGGCTCCGTGATGTATGCGGACGAAGGCGGCGTCTATTACGTGCTTGCCATAGCCTTTTTTGCCGCTGCGGGCATATCGCTTGTTGTGAGCGTGTTTTTCGCCCGCCTGCTCGCCGCCGCGGCGCGCAAGGTCAGGGTAAACGAAAGCGACTCTTCCACCGCGCTCGGCAGGCAGTATCTTGAAGGCAAGCGCAAGGAAGAGGTGCTCAGGCAGCTGTACGACGGCATATATCGGGCAGGTACAAAATAACTCGGCATATCCCCGCCCTTTGCAACAGGCGACGTAGGGGCGGTTTGATACAAAAAAATATATTTCGCCGCGGCATATTGCCGCGGCAATTTAAAAATCATGCGTAATATCTATCTCGATCACGCCGCTACCACGCCGCTCGATGGCAAGGTGTTGCAGGCGATGATGCCCTATCTTACAACAGCATACGGCAATGCCGACTCGCGCTACGCCCTCGGCAGGCAGGCGGCGGCCGCCGTCCAGTCCGCAAGGGACTGCGTCCGCGATCTTACGGGCGGCAGCGGGGGCGAGCTGTATTTTACCTCCTGCGGGTCGGAGGCGAACAGCTGGGCGCTCAAGGGCGTGTGCGCCGCGCAATACGGCAAAAGGAACGTCATAGTGCTGTCCGCCATAGAACATCCGTCCCTTATCCGCGCGGCGGAAGATATGGCGCCGTTCGGCTATGAAACGGTGTTGGTGTACCCGGATGGTTTGGGCATAGTACAGCCCCATTCGGTAGAAAAAGCCCTTTCGGGGCGGGCTGTCGCCTTCGTCGGGGTCATGCGCGCCAACAACGAAACGGGCGTTGTGCAGCCCGCGGAAGAGATATATAAAGTGTGTAAAGCTGCGGGCGCGTTCTATTTTTGCGACTGCGTGCAGGCGGCGGGCGCAATGCCGCTCGGGCAAATAGCGGACGGCATTTCCGTATCGGCGCACAAATTCTACGGCCCCAAGGGCGTGGGCGCGCTGTGGCTCAAAAAGGGCGCGCACATCTGCCGCCTTGTCTCCGGCGGGCAGCAGGAGAGCGGCCTGCGCGGCGGAACTACGTTTGTCGCCGGCGTCGTGGGGCTTGCGGAGGCGCTCTCGGCGGCGTGCCGCGATATGCACGACAATAACTGCAGGATAGCCGCCGTAAGGGACGAATTTGTGGCAAGGGTGCTCGGCGGGGTGAAGGGGGCGTTTGTCGCGGGCGACAGGGCGCACAGGCTTGCCGGCAACGCCAACATCGCCTTCCCCGGCTGCCGCGGCGAACAGATAATGATAGGCCTGGACATGCGCGGCATAGCCGTATCCACCGGTTCGGCGTGCTCTTCGGGCGCGTCCAAGCCGTCCTCCGTCCTTCTTGCCATGGGGTATGAAGAGGACGTCGCGGCGTCCTGCGTGCGCTTTACGTTCGGGCGGGAAAACACGAGTGAAGAGGCGGCCGTTGCCGCCGACGCCGTTATCGCCGTCGTAAAAGAATTAAAAGAGCGGGGCAGCCTGTAAGCGCAGGCTGTCCTTTTTGTATAACGAAAAACCCCGGATAATCCGGGGCAAAGATAGGCTTTTGCCTATGTGGTATTGAAGTAAAAATTTCGATCAGAAGTGGAGTTGATTTATAAAAATATCAAACAGGATTTATCTAATTCCATCGACAATCTATGGAAATAATTGTGGTTGGCATTCCAACAATCTGTATATCAAATTTTAAGCTTGTTTCAACTTTAGTAGTGGCATTATGAATACGGAAACTAAATTGCCATCCACCGTCCATATAAAGTTCAACGGTATTTGTACTTCCGGGCTTAAAATCTAAACTTACTATCCGCGTGGGCAATAAAGCATGAGGTACTGTAATTTTAGGAGTTATTGTTTTACTGGAACGATTTAATGTTCCATGTAAATTGTAAGTTTGAATTTTTGTAATGCGTTTGCTGTCAATGCTGATAACTTTATAAAAATCAAATTCGCCAAGCAGGTACTCAACCATTTTTTGCGGAACAGAAGAATCTAAAGCATTACTATTTAACACTTCTTTTATAAATGCCTGTAATAAAGGGATATATATAGTTTGCTCTTTAGAAGGCAAATCATGCCAAGCCTTCTTCTCAGCTTTTTGAACGTTTAAGTAGTCAAAAATAGGTTTGATATCACTCCAATACTGATCCGAGCAAGGAATGCCGAACCATTTTTCTCCAAAGTCCAACGATTTTGCCAATCTACTGTGTTTGACTGCGAAATGATTGTGCTTGATGCTTAAACCAATTTCCCATTGAACATCTGAGCGGGATATAACAATATCGCGAACATCGCCATCTATCCCCTCGTTGTCGGTCTGGATTTTTAATGTAAGCATATCGGCACTTTGTTCCAGTATCATTGGCTCCATATCGAATATGGTATCAACAGCCGCGCTTGCACTTTCTTTTAGAATGTACTGAAAACTTTCAGGCATTAAGTTCCAAGCGTTAAGTGCTGCCTGGTAAGCCGAGTTGTGAATTACCTCTGCCGAACGCACTTTTATTATTTCGTTCAATAATGTTGTAATGCAGATGTACTCATATGCACGGCCTTGATTGTTGCTTTGCTCGCTCATCTTTTGATTCCCCTTATGATAAAGCTTTTTTAATAGCAATCGCTATTTCATACGCTAAATTTACCGGCACAGCGTTTCCGATCATTTTATAAGCGTCATCTGTATATTCATATACAAATTTGAAGTCATCGGGGAAGCCTTGAATTCTTGCAATTTCACGTATCGTCATTCTACGATAGAGGTGTTCTTTCCCTTTGACAAATTCGCGTTTGTTTTGTTCGATGAACTTCATTTTAGGAGCTTGTGGATGTAACTGGCATTGCCGGCCGGAGGCTTGGACGGTAAATGCCTGTTCATCCCAACTTTTAACTCTGTTGCGGCTCATAAAAATAGGAGAATATGCTCCAGTAAAGTATTCATTATTGTTGACTGCAGCAGGATTATGATAATTTCTCGATCCGGCAGGCACAGCCGTAAACTGCAAATCCCATATTACATCGCGTAGAGTCAGTTTCTTTTTATCGTCAACGGTGGAGCCTTCGGGAAAATGAAATTTAATGCCTAAGTCTTGCCTGAACCCAATATAAAAGACCCTTTTCCTTTCCTGTGCAACACCATAATCTTTAGCATTTATCAATGTTACCGATACGTCATAGCCGCAATCCTTGAACATAGCTATGATGTTCTTTACTGCTTCAGAATGCCGATTTGCTAACATCCCGCTGACATTTTCTGCAAGAAAAAATTTGGGTTGTTTGCTGCGCAATATTCTGATATAGTCATAAAACAATTTACCTCGCGAGTCATTGATGCCGCGTAAAGAACCGGCTTCTGACCACGATTGACAGGGGGGACCGCCTATAATCCCATCGACTTCATCTGGAAAGTCATTTTCTTGTATGTTTCTAATATCGCCCTCTATCAATTTTGTTTTTGGGTGATTTACTTTGAAAGTTTCCCAAATTGTTGGGTCAAATTCGTTGGCGACAGGAATTTCAAAACCGGCTCGTTCAAATCCTAAATCAAGTCCGCCGCAGCCACTAAACAGGCTAATTACCTTCATATAGCCTCCATGCAGAAAGAAATCTGTTAATATTATATCATATATTCAATTGCTTTTCAAGAGTTAGGTGCCGGAATTCTATTGCTACAAAAAAAACGATATGGTATAATCATGCAAAAAGAATAAGCATTTGCAAATGGATAAAAATAAAACTCAAATCAATTTTAACATGAGCCATATCAGAAGTAAGGACACAAAACCGGAATTATTACTTCGAAAAGAGCTATGGCACCGAGGTTTACGATACCGAAAAAATGCAAAGAATGTTATTGGTCATCCCGATATCGTATTTTTGCGCGCTCAAATTGCCGTATTTTGCGATGGTACTTTATGGCATGGGTACGAATGGGAGAAAAAGAAAGGGCAGATAAAGACGAACCGCGACTATTGGATCTCCAAAATAGAGCGGAACATGGAACGCGATTTTAACTATACAGAGGAGCTTATTGAGCAGGGATGGCTTGTCCTTCGCTTTTGGGATTTTGAGATTAAAGAAAATGTAAAAGCATGTGCCGATAAAATAGAGCTTGCGTTAAAGAATAGGATAAGAAAATAAAAGAATCACTTGTTTAGCGGGCTGTCCTTTTTCGTTTTGTGCGGTCGGTGCCGAAAAATGTGTTAATTTGCAATTTATAAACAAAATTTGTTTGCATTTTTTATAATAAAAAAATTTTAAAATTCTTTATTCTTTCTGTTTACTTTTTTTTCTGTATAGGTATAATAGTTAATGTAATCGGTTGCGAGACCGTTTACATACTGAATTTGCTCATCATTTTCCCCCTTATCATACAAAGGCGGCGCAAACCTCGGTTTGCGCCGTCTTTGTCTCTATGCGGAGTATTTTTGCAAATTCACATTATCCTGCACAGCGCGCATGCCAGCACGGCGGCGAACAGCGAGCTTAAAAGCGATATGGCTATCGGCATCAGCAGCCCTTTGCACCTGACTTTGGCAAAGTACACGGCGGAAAGGTAAAAGACCGTTTCGGAAGAGCCGTAGCACACGCAGGCGCACCGCGCGACGTAGCTGTCCGCTCCGTACTGCTGCAATATCTTTGTAAGGTAGGCAAGCGAACCGCTCCCCGAAAGCGGCTTTATAAGTATCAGTTTGGTCAGCCCTTCGGGTATTCCCAAAAATTCAAACGCCGGTGAAAGCGCCCTTGTGAGCGCGGCGGAAAGCCCGCTCTCTTCAAACAGCGCGCACATCATGAACACGGCGGCAAGGCAGGGCAGCAGCGACAGCGTGAATTTGAGCGCGTTTTCCACGCCCTGCGTAAAGCAGTCGTATACGTTTACTTTTTTTATTGCGGCCGCCGCCATGGCGGCTATGAATATTATCGGTATTACAAGCGCCATCGGGCGCTCCTTTTTTTTGCGCCGCCCGTCTTGCCCGTCCGCACGCGTGCGCGCATCCGCGCGCATATCTTTTCGGCTATGATGAACGCCGTCACGGAGAGCGCGAGCGTCGCGGCGGAACATATAAGCGACGGCAGGAATATGTCCGCGGCGGAGCTGCTGCCCATTCCCGCGCGCAGCGCCATGACGGTGGCCGGCACGAGCTGGAACCCTGTGCAGTTTATCAAAAACAGCAGCCGCTTTGCGTGTTCGTTGCCCTCGGCGTCAAAGTGTTCGATCGCCTTAACGGCAAACGGGGTGGAAGCCCCCGCGCCCAGCAGGTTGCTCGTAATGTTCATCGCCGCCGCGTCGCACGCCTCGGGGCTGCCGCTTTTAAATATTTTAAAGCACAGCGGGCGGAGCAGCTTTGCGCATTTTTTTGTGGCGCCGCACCTTTCCGCCACGGCGGAAATGCCCATCCATACGGCGTACACGCAGAACAGCGTGAGCGCCGCCGCCGCGGAGGAACGCGCGCCGGAGGTGAGCGCGCTCAAAAAATCCTGCGGCGCCGCCACGGCGAGCAGGGCGGCGGATATGATGAAAATGGCGGTAAATGCGGCGTTCATAAAATAATTTTATTCGTGCGCTTTTGTATATATGCCCGCAAGTCGTTTACAACGGCGCGGCAATGTGGTATACTGTAAGGGATTAATACGAACCCGCCTTTAAATGCACTTTTTGCATGCCTTGGCGTTCATCGTCGTTGCAATACGGAAAGTATTGCTGCCTTCTCTTCGCGCCAATTCACCGCAAAATGCGCTATTTAAAGGTGCATAGCAATTTAAAGCGACGAGCGGAATGTTTCATAGTAAAGCGGACACCCGCTTTACGTATTCCGCAAGATAAGCAAACACAAATGTCAGTGTTTGCG
>CALVPV010000048.1 GCA_944353935.1 uncultured Clostridia bacterium
AATGTCAGTGTTTGCGCTGACCGTGCGAGGCGCTTATTCCTTGCGCCTTGCGAGAAAGATTGCGGCAAAGGCAAGGCGAAGCACGCAGAGCGTGCCGCACTCAGGGCTCCCGCAAAAAAAAGTTTTTGCGGGAAGAGGAGATACTTGCGTTTTAAGTGCGGCGGCACATTATTGTGGCGCTGCACAAAATGCGCAAAGTATCGACGAATCAAGGGCTTTAACGCAGCCTCTGCCGTGATATCCACGCTTTAAATCGGGTTCGTACTAATCCCTTACAGTATACCGCAAAGGGCAGCAAAAAAGCGGAGCGTTTTTTGCTCCGCTTTTAACCGTTTACTTGTTTTCGCCGTCGGGAGAAGCCCCTTCGTCGGTGGAATATACGTCGATATTCTTATCGTCCGTGGTGTCCACCTTGATGCGCGCCTTGTTATAATTAGGAAGCGACTTGCCCTTCTTTTTGATGATGATGAGAGGGATTAATACAGCCGCGCCTATAACCACTATGCCGGCTACGCACATGCCTATTATAAAGCCTGCCTTTGCGCCGGTGGAGAGCCCTTCGAACCAGCTCTCTTCTTCGGCGGCGGGCTCTGCCTGCATGTAGTCCGTGCGGAGCGCGTCGATGTAGTCCTCGTAGTCATCTTCGGTCATCTTGCCGACTATATTATAGTAGTAGTCGCGCGAGGTGGCGTATACCTTTTCGCCGTTGACCGTCTTGGAATAGCCGTTAAACTCTGCAAAGTCGCCCGTAGCGTCTATGAAGTCCTTGTACATCTGAGCGGATTCCACGGAGTAGAGATACTCTTCGTCCTCGCCGTCGTCCACCCACAGCGCTATGAGCTCGTCAAGGTAATCCTTGTCGCGGGTATAGAACGCATACCTGAGCGCGTTGGGAAGATTTTCAAACTCCTCGTCGTCGATAGACGCGATGGCGCCTTCGTTGTCCTCATCGTCGCCCATCACGCTGTCGTAAAGGTCGTTTATGACGTCTATCTGCGCATTGGACATGGTGGCGGTATCGTTGACGCCGGAACCTTCGGGGCGAAGGTCGAACGCCATGATGTAGTCATAGTCCATCATATCCGAAGTTTCGGATGCGAAGAAGAAGTAGCCGGACAATATTTCGGGCATATACCAGCCGGAACTTACGTCCAGGTCGAGTATGCGCGTGTCGCTGTAGTTGGAGGTGCTGTCGTCCGCGGGATATTCTTCATAGTCCTCCGCGCTGCCGCCAAGGGCTATGCGGTGAACGGAATAGGAGTTGCCCTCGCCCGTGACGCCGTAGTAAAGGAATGTGAACTGCTGCGTGGCAGAGGGATTGCCCTCCGCATCGGGAAGCCCGACATACGCCGTCTCTTTGGACATACCGAGCACGGTGACCGTGTCGGACACGCTGGAAAGGCGGACTTCGTTTGCGGTGACGCCGCCTTCAAAGTCGGCGCTCATGAGCGTGTTGTTTTCCGTATATACGACGCCCGAGGGGGTGCCGTCGTCATCCGTTATGAATGTATAGCCGTCCAGCGAAGAGCCGTTCAAAAGCAGCATCCTGTCGCCGTAGTTGTCCGTTGCGGCGGGGTTGCCAGAAACGGGGTTCCAACCTTCCGCCCCCACCTCTTCGTCATCGGTGTACAGCAGCACTTCGTCTACATCGGAAGAGGGCGTGCGCGTATAATATAACGTGCCGTCTTCATAGCCGGCTATCTCGTATGTGTAGCCGGAGAGGGTGTTCGTTTTGTCCGCAGAGGTATCTTCGTCCTTTGCGGGATCGTAGCCGTAGTTGAACTGCGTGAGGTCGCACAGCGCGCCTATGCCGTCGAACACGAATTCGCCGAGGTTGACGTATACGGGATCTTCTTCCGCGTCATAGTCCTCTATATAGGAAAAGTCGTAAGTGCGGTCGCCCTCTTCGGCGTCGGCACGAACGCGGTATATCTGATTGTAATCGGCATCCACGGCATTGTCCGTGCCTATGTTGTACGTCACGTCCATTGTGTAGTAAACATAGGGGTTGGACAGATCCTTTTCGTCAAAGAAGTACGCGTCCACGTCGTATGCGAGCAGCGTGTCTTTGCGGGTATCAAGGTTTACCGAGTGTATATTGGTGACTTCCTCCTCCCCGTAGAGCGCTTCGGAGAGCGCGTAGAGAAGATAGACGGTGCCGTCCGCCTTCACATAGCGGTACTCTATGGCGGTGTTTTCCGACTGGAAATAGTAGCCGGTCATGGTCTCCGTCCCGTCGAGCTTGGTGCGCTTGAATTCCAGGCGGGAGTTGAGCGTTGCGCCGGAGGAATCCTTTGCGGCGGAAGGGGTGCTGTAATACACGTAGTCGCCGTAGATGAATATGCCGCCCGTATATGTGCCGGCATACATTATGAGGGGAACGACCGTCTCTACCCCCTCTTCAAAGTCGCCGTCCGCAAGCGACTGCTTGGAAATGCGGACGAGGGAGCCCTTCTGCACGTCGCCGTAGCTGTTTGCGGCAGTATTGCTTTCAACGCCGTTGATAAAGTAGATGTAGTCGCCCTTTTCAACGGCGAAGCCGCCGTTGGATACGACGGTGCCGCTTATGTCGCCTTCAAGGGCGTCCGATTTGTAGTATCCGCTGCAGCCCGCCGCGGAAACGGTAAGACCGCCCGCTAACACTGCGGCGGCGGCGCACACGAGCGCCTTTTTAACTTTATTACGCATTTTTTACCCCGATACTGCTATCCTGAACGATAACAGCGAGCAGTATTAAATAAACCGCTTTAAAATATTTTCAAAAAGCAGTTTTTATTATATACCAAAACGGCGTTTTAAGCAATTAAAAACAAGTTGTATTTAATGAAATTTTGATAAAAGGAGAACAAAACTACGGACAGATTTGCAATTTTTGAACTTTTAAAGGCTCTCGGCGGCGCCGATGCCGGGCGCGAAGCCGAAAACGGGCAGGAGGAAAAGCCCGCCCGCCCCGCGCCCGCCGCGCCCTGCCCCGACGACGGGCAAACGGACGGGGCGGCAAACGTGCTCGCATCCGTCATAGAGCGCCACGAAATGATATCCAACCGCATAAGGCGCGGGCGCTGAACTTTTTCTGCCCGCGCGCAAAAGGGAGCCGCACGGTCAGCGGCTCCCCAAGAAAACGATGAAATATTATACGGTCACTTTTTTAAGATGAGGTGCCTGGGCAGGCCGTCCACCCAGAGCGGGGCTATCTCCGCCTGGATGAGCGGGCGGATATAGTGCACGAGCGCTTCGTTGACGTAAGTGCCGTCCTTGTTTATCCATTCGTCGGGCACCTTCTTTTCCACGTTGGCGATGAAGTGCACGTCCGCAGGTTCGGTTATGCACATATACGGGTCTTCGGATACGCGCTTTAAGGTTATTACCTGCCCGCTCATGCCCTCGAACGCCGCCTTCACGGCCGCGCCGCCGGCGTTGAACGCCTCGGTGACGTCTATGCGGGAAGTGATGTGCGAAGCGCAGCGCTGCAGCGAAGAGAGCTCTATCGCCCTCGTCTTTACGCCGTACTTTTCCGCCACCTTTGCCGCAAGGAAGCGCGCGGTGCCCGCGAGCTGCTTGTGCCCGAAGGCGTCCACGTAGTCCACGTGGTCGGCAAGTTCGCATACGTACCTGCCGTCGGCTATCTTTACGCCCTCCGACACGGCGATGACGACGGAGCGCTTGTCCTTGCACAGCTCCCCTACCTTTGCAAGGAACTTATCGAGGTCGAACACGCGTTCGGGGAGATAAATGAGATCGACGCCCTCGCAGTCCTCCCCCTTTGCAAGCGCCGCGGCAGCCGTGAGCCAGCCCGCGTTGCGCCCCATTACCTCTATTATCGACACAACGGGATAGTCGTACACGAGCCCGTCGCGGATTATCTCCTTGGTGGTGGAGGCGATATACTTTGCCGCGCTGCCGTAGCCGGGAGTGTGGTCTGTTATGGCAAGGTCGTTATCTATGGTCTTGGGCACGCCCATAAAGCGTATGGGGCTGTTTATCTTTGCGCCGTAGTCGGCGAGCTTTTTTATCGTGTCCATGGAGTCGTTGCCGCCGATGTAGAAGAAGGCGAATATCTCCAGTTCGTCGAGTATCTTAAAAATTTCCTTATACGTCTTTTCGTTGCCCTCTATCTCCGGCAGCTTGTAGCGGCAGGAGCCGAGGAAGGATGACGGCGTGCGCTTTAAAAGATCCATGTCGAGGTCGTTTTTTATCTGCGAAGAGAGATCGACTATGTTCCTGTCCAGGAGCCCCTTTATGCCGTGCACCATGCCGTAGACGGTATCGGCGCCGCGGTCTTTTGCCGTTTTGAACACGCCCAGAAGGCTGGAATTGATGACTGCCGTAGGGCCGCCCGACTGCCCCACTATCACGTTCTTCATGATTTTACCCCTTTGAATTTTACTTTATTTTTTTTGCAGGTGACCCCTGCTTTGTTTACATTATAACACGGGGAAGGGCAAAAATCAATAGTAGGAATAAAATTTTTTCAAAGTTTTTTATAAATGTTTGCAACTATTACACAACACGTATGCGGACGGGCGGTACGAAGGGCGCGGGCAAAGAGAGCCTGCGCCCGCGCATAAAAATATGCGCACGGCAAGTGCCGTGCGCATTGCGTACAGATATTGTGCGGCAGAGCCGCCTTCCGCGAGACAAATCATCTCTTGGAGAACTGAGGAGCGCGGCGTGCCTTTTTGAGGCCGTACTTTTTGCGCTCTTTGATGCGGGGATCGCGCGTAAGGAATCCTGCCTTTTTAAGGGCGGGACGGCATTCGGGTTCTGCCTGTAAAAGGGCACGGGAAATGCCGAGGCGGATGGCGCCCGCCTGACCGGTGAGGCCGCCGCCGTATACGTTCACGTACACGTCATACTTGCCTTCCGCCGCAAGAAGCACGAGGGGCTGCATAACGTCGTAGCGAAGTACGGACTGGGGGAAATAATCTTCGAAAGACCTGTCGTTGATGACGATATTGCCGCTTCCTGCGGGGATGAGGCGCACGCGGGCGATAGCCTTCTTTCTCCTGCCGGTGCCCCAGAACTGAAGCTTTTTCTTTAAAGTTGCCTTTGCCATAAATTATTTACCTCACAATCCTTAAAATAAATTGAGCACTTCGGGCTTCTGCGCTGCGTGATTGTGCTCCGCACCCTTGTAAACGCGCAATTTTTTGATCATCGCCCTGCCCAGTGAATTCTTGGGAAGCATTCCCCTGACCGCCTCGTATACGGCAAGGTCGCTCTTTTCGGCAAGCATCTTTTTGTAAGATACTTCCTTTAAGCCGCCGATGTAGCCGGTGTGATAGCGGTAGAACTTATCTTCGAGCTTTTTGCCCGTCAAAGCCACTTTATCGGAATTGATGATTATGACGAAATCGCCCGTATCTACGTTGGGCGTGAAAACGGGCTTGTTCTTGCCGCGAAGAACGGCCGCCACCTTGGATGCGAGCCTGCCGAGAGGCACGCCTGCGGCATCTACAACGTACCATTTCCTTTCTACTGTCTGGGCGTTTGCCATGTAGGTTTTCATTGCTTATAACTCCATTTATGATGTATAAAGAACACTTGCCGCGTGAGAACGGCACTTAGTTACCTTTGTAACTTTTTTGATTGCCTTTGAACAATGTATGCTTATTTTATTATTTTATAAAATTTCTGTCAAGCTGTTTTGAGTTGCGTTTACAAAGTTTTTAAAAAATAATTGTAAATAATTTTGACTGCGCGCTTTTAAGGCGTTTTTGCGCCGTTTTGGCAAAAATCCGCCCGTTTTTTTGCCCGTCGCCGCGGCGGCACGCAGGTCGTGGCGGGCGGGCGCGAATGCATTTGCCGGCAAAAAGCCGGGGCGGGGCGCGGCGATAACTTTCGCCGCGCCCCGCCCTTTACGCCCGCCGGTAAAAACGGTCAGTCCTTTATAAGGATCGCCTTTATGCGCTTTACGCCCGCGGAGACGTTTTCCTGCTTGGCTATTTTAAACGTGCCCAAAGCGCCCGTGCGCTCCACGTGGGGGCCTCCGCAGATCTCCTTTGAAAAGCCGCCTATGGAATAAGTCTTTACCCTTTCGCCGTACTTGCTTTCAAAGAGCCCGGTAAAGCCCTGCTCTTTTGCCTCTTCCAGCGTCATCTCCTTCATTACCACTGGTTCGTCCTTTGCTATCTCGCCGTTTACCAGATCCTCCACCTGCTTTACCTCTTCCGGGGTGAGCTTGCGGGGGAAGTTGAAGTCGAAGCGCAGCCTCTCTTCGGTGATGTTGGAGCCCTTCTGGTTTACGTCCTCCCCGCACACCTTTTTGAGCGCGGCGTGCAAAAGGTGGGTCGCCGTGTGCAGCTTGGTAGTCTCCTCCTTGTGGTCGGCAAGCCCGCAGGCAAACTTCTGCTCGCTGCCCGCGCGGGACTTTTCCTGATGCTCGGCGTATGCCGCGCGGTAGCCCTCTTCATCGACGGAAAGCCCCTTTTCGCGCGCCATCTCCATGGTTATCTCCACGGGGAAGCCGTACGTGTCGTACAACCTGAATGCCGAATGCCCGTCTATCATGCCGCCTGCGGGCAGGGCCGCGGCGACTTTTTCAAACTCCTTTATGCCCTGCTTTAACGTGGCGGAGAACTTTTCCTCTTCCTTGTTGAGCTCTTCGGCGATGTGGGCGGCATTGCGTGAAAGTTCACCGTACACGCCCCTGTACTTTTCTATAATGGTCTTGGAAACTTCGTTCAAAGCGCCCTTGGGGAGCCCGATGTTGCGGCCGTAGCGCACGGCGCGGCGGATGACCCTGCGCAGGATGTAGCCCTGGTCTGTGTTAGAAGGCACTATGCCGTGGTCGTCGCCCAGCATGAACGTGGCGGTGCGGACGTGGTCGAGCACGACGCGGAACGCCTTTGTGACCTCTTCGCCCTCGCCGTACTTTTTGCCGGTGAGCTCCTCTATCTTTGCGATGGCGTTTTCAAAGATGTCCGTTTCGTACACGCTGTCCACGCCGTTTAAAATGCACAGCGTGCGCTCAAGCCCCATGCCGGTATCCACGTTGCGCTGCTTCAAGGGTTCGTAGGTGCCCTCCGCCGTCTTGTTATACTGCATGAACACGTCGTTCCATATTTCAAGGAAGGTGCCCTTTTCAGCCTTGTCGAATTCGTCGGAAGAGAGCCTGT
Source organism: uncultured Clostridia bacterium (assembly GCA_944353935.1). Lineage (GTDB taxonomy): Bacteria > Bacillota > Clostridia > Christensenellales > Borkfalkiaceae > Coproplasma. The sequence goes on from CALVPV010000048.1 coordinate 7,119, forward strand.
CCGCATCCTCGTGGTTGCGGATGATGTGCATCTCCGTATCCGGGCCGCAGGGGCCGGTAGTGCCGGCAGGGCCCCACCAGTTGCCCGACTTGGGCAAAAAGAAGATGTGTTCCGGCTTTATGCCGCACTTTTTCCACAGCAGGGCGCTCTCTTCGTCGCGGGGGCAGTCCTCGTCGCCCGCAAAGCAGGTCACGGCTATGTCCTCCACGGGGATGCCGAGGTATTCGGGCGAGGTCAAAAATTCAAACGACCAGGGTATCATCTGCTCCTTGAAGTAGTCGCCGAGCGACCAGTTGCCCAGCATTTCAAAGAAAGTGCAGTGCGAAGAGTCGCCCACCTCGTCTATATCGCCGGTGCGCACACACTTTTGCACGTCCGTGAGGCGGTTGCCCGCGGGGTGCCTTTCGCCCAGAAGATAGGGCACGAGCGGATGCATGCCCGCCGTGGTGAAGAGCACGGTGGGATCGTTTTCCGGGATGAGCGACGCCGAGGGGATGACGGCGTGGCCCTTGGATCTGAAGAAATTGAGATACATCTCTCTCAAAGATTCTGAAGTCAGCTTTTTCATATTTATACCTTATAAATTTAGTTCACGCAAAATTCTTTTGCCGTGAGATATTTTTTGCGGTAAAAGCGCAAGGCGGGATTTGCTTCCGCCGTTAAGCGCTTTTTCGGCGTTATTTTTTTATGATTTCGTAGTTATCTTTGCCGTCTTTTACGGAAAAGCCCATTGCGTCGATCTCGGCGCGGAGCTCGTCCGCGAGCTGCCAGTTCTTTGCCTTTTTTGCCTGCCAGCGCTCTTCCGCGAGGGCCTTCACCCGTTCGGGCACCTCCTTTGCGGGATTCTTTGCCGCGACTTCGGCAAGGTACTCCGCGGGCGCCTTTTTGAACAGCCCCAAAAGGGAGTACGTCTTTTTCACCTGCGCGCAGTCGTCCGCCGCAGACGCGTCGCCTGCCGCAACTTTGGCGGCTATCCTTTTGAAGATTCCGAACAGGTCGGAGAGCGCGAGCGCCGTGTTGAAATCGTCGTCCATGCACTCGTCGAACTTTTTGTCTATTTGCGGGACGTCCGCAACGCCGCAGCCGAACTTTTCTTCCGCCGACGCGAGCACCTTATAAAATTCCGTCAGGTGCCTCTCCGATTCGGGGAAGAGGGCGTCCGTGATGTTTATGTCGCCGCGGTAGTTGGTCTGCAACAGCGCGAACTTTATCGCCTCGTTGGTGTATTTTTTTAAAAGGTCTTCCAAAAGCAGGGAGTTGCCGAGCGACTTGGACATTTTTTGCCCGTTGACCTTTATGAGCCCGTTATGCGTCCAGTACTTTGCAAAGCGCTTGCCCGTGAGGCTCTCGCTCTGCGCGATCTCGTTTTCGTGATGGGGAAATATGAGGTCGCGGCCGCCGCCGTGGATGTCTATCTGGTCGCCGAACGCGGCGCGGTTCATCGCCGAGCACTCTATATGCCAGCCGGGCCTGCCGTCGCCCCAGGGGGAATGCCAGAATATCTCGCCGGGCTTTGCCGCCTTCCACAGCGCGAAGTCCGCGGGGTTCCTCTTTTCTTCGGCGTTTTCCACGCGCACGCCGTCCAGCATGTCCTCTACCGAGCGGTTTGAAAGGCAGCCGTACGCGGGGAAGGAGGACACGTCAAAGTAGACGTTGCCGCTCGGTGCGGCATATGCGTGCCCCTTTTGAATGAGCGTCTGCACAAAGTCTATTATGTTGCCTATATTTTCGGTGGCTTTGAGCCAGACGTCGGGGTCGTCCACGCCAAACGCACGCATTATTGCGTCCGTCTTTTTTATCATTTCGGCGGCGTATATGTCGGCGGGAATGCCCGTCTCTTTGCTCTTTGCTATTATCTTGTCGTCCACGTCCGTGTAGTTGCGCGCGTACTTTACTTTATAGCCCTTCTTTTCAAAGTACTTGCGCATTATGTCGTAGATGAGCGCCTGGAAACCGTGGCCTATGTGCGGCTCGCCGGAGACGGTTATGCCGCAGGCGTACATCTTTACCTTGCCCTCTTCCAGCGGGGAAAATTCTTCCTTGCGCCTTGTGAGCGTGTTATATATCTTCATAAAATCTCCTTTTGCCCGGCTATATGTATCAGTCCCCGGACTTGCCGTCATCGGCGGGCGACTGCAACGCCTCTGCAAGGGCAGCCCTTTCGCCGCACTTGATCTCGCTGATGAACGCCTCTTCCGCGGGGGTATATACGGGGAACTTTTCCTCCCCCACCATCTTGCGCATCTCCTCTTCCAGCTTTATCACCCTTTCGCGCAGGCGGCAGATCTCCTTTGCGTAGGGGTCGGATTTTTCCTGATAGAGGTCAACGCCCTCTTTGCTGCCGCCTATGCGCACCACGCGGGCGGGGACGCCCACCACCGTCGCATGCGGGGGGACATCCTTTAGCACTACGGCGCCGGCGCCCACCTTGGCGCAGTCGCCCACGGTTATGCCGCCGAGCACCTTGGCGCCCGCGGAGATGACGCAGTTTTTGCCCACGGTGGGATGGCGCTTGCCCGTCTCTTTGCCCGTGCCGCCGAGCGTGACGCCCTGGTATATCACGGTGCCTTCGCCCACTTCGGCAGTTTCGCCTATAACGACGCCCGCGCCGTGGTCTATGAATACCCCGGGGGCAATTTTAGCCGCGGGATGTATCTCTATGCCCGTAAAAAACTTTGCCCACTGGCTCAAAAGGCGAGCGATGAGCTTTAACTTTATGCGGTAAAAGAACGCCGCCGCCCTGTGCCACGACAGCGCGTGAACGCCCGAATAGGTGAGCCATATTTCAAATTTACTGCGCGCGGCGGGGTCGTTTTGCCTTGCGGCGTTTATGTCCGCGCGTAATCTTTTAAAAAACATAAAAGCTCCTTTTATATATATTCACGAATTTCCCGCGCGGGCGGCGCACGGCAAATCCCGTGAGTTTGAGGAACCAAGTTCCTCTTCGCGCGGCACGTTTTCGCCCTCGAAGCATATAGCCGCGCGAATTCACTTCCGGTGAGCTCGCTTTCGCGACAAATTGTGTTGCGCTTTTCGGCGAAATAAATTCGCCTTGCGCTCGTTATTGCTTTTTATATTCACGAATTTCCCGCGCGGGCGGCGCACGGCAAATTCCGTGAGTTTGAGGAACCAAGTTCCTCTTCGCG
>CALVPV010000049.1 GCA_944353935.1 uncultured Clostridia bacterium
AACAAAGCCGCAAGCGCGACAAAGTTATACGACGCTTATATGAAGTTTTAACCTTCGGGGGTGTCTATCTTTTTGATCTGTATATACTCCACTTCCACGTCCGTATTCCTGCCGAAGAGCTCCACGTTTACAAGCGCCTTCTGGGCGGAGTCGTTGAGCTCCTTTACGATGCCTTCAAACCCTTCAAGCGGGCCGGCGTCTATGCTCACCTTATCGCCCACGGCAAAATCGACGTCCACGGCGACCTCTTCAAGGCGCATGCGGCGGATCTCGTCATCCTTCATGGGGAGGGGCCTGCCCTGGGGGCCTACAAAGCCGGTCACGCCGCGCGTGTTGGTCACCCAGTACCACAGCTGGTTAGAGTAGATCATCTTTATGAACACATAGCAGGGGAGCAGCTTGCGCTCTACAAGTTTGCGCTTGCCGTTCTTTTCCTCTATGGTGGTCTCCATAGGTATCTTCACGTCGAATATCTGCGACTGAAGATTATTGTTTTCTATGAGCCTTTCAAGGCTGTCCTTGACCATGGCCTCGTAGCCGGAATAGGTGTGAAGGATATACCAGCAAGGCTTTGTCATATCGGCCATAGTTTACTCTCCGATGCCGGTCACCAAATCAAGCAGTGCCTGAAGACCGAAATTTATGCCCGTGACCACAACAAGGAACACCAGCACCACCACGAGCACCACGCCCGTGGATTTTACCACCTTGGGGAAGGTGGGCCATGTCACCCTTTTGAGTTCGGAAAATACCTCTTTGAGTTTCCTGCCCATGCGGACGAATATATTGGGCTTTTTAACGTCATTCTTGTTAGATGCCGCCATAATTTAAACCTCTTTTAAGCGCATGCGAGCGCGATGATATGCGCGGCGGCGCCGCGCGGAATGCCAAAAGACCCTTACTTGGTCTCCTTGTGTTCGGTGTGCTTTTTGCAGAAAGGGCAGTACTTGGACATGGTAAGCCTGTCGGGGTCGTTACGCTTGTTCTTGAAACTGTCGTAATTCCTGTGCTTGCACTCGGTGCATTCTAAGGTTATTTTGGCTCTTACTGATGCCTTCTTCATTGTAGAAAAACTCCGTACAAAAAAATTACACCCCTTCAAGGAATGTGCGAAAATTTTAACACATAAAAGGGGCGCTGTCAATCAAAAATGCAGTTTTAAGCAAAATTTTTAATTTTGTTATATATTATAGTAACGCGCGCAACGGCCGACCACAACATATAGTGGTTCCGCCACCGCGCCATACATTCCGCCCGCAAGCGCGACAAAGTATTGCGACGCCACACATCATACCAAGCCCCGTAGAAGCGAGCAAGACGAGGAGCGTGCGGAAGATTTGAAGGAGCTCAATGGCATTTATCACTGTAACTCACAAAAAAGATTTTGAAAAAAGATTTTTTGTGAAGAGGAGGCGCCGGCAATTAAAAGCAACAAAACAAATTTATTTGGTTTGTTGCAAACTTTGCCTTGCGCCGACGAGTAAGTGACTGAAAATACCCGCAAGCGCGACAAAGTATTGCGACGCTTATGCGGGGCTTACTTTTCGTAGACCTTTCTTGAAAGCACCCCTATATACGGCAGGTTGCGGTACTTGTTTGCATAATCCAAGCCGTAGCCGACCACAAATTCGTCGGGGATGTCGAAGCCGACGTAGTCGGCGGTTATCTGCGCCTGGCGGCGCGAGGGCTTGTTTAAAATGCAGCACATTTTAACGGAGAGGGCGCCCTCTTTGAGCAGCCTTTCGCGCACGGCGTACAGCGTGTGCCCGGTGTCTATTATGTCCTCCGCGATAAGGATGTGCATGCCCTTTGCAAAAAAGCCCTTGGATATGTTTATGCTGACCTCGCCCTGCGGGGTGGTGGCGTTTTTATAGGACGACGCTTCTATAAAAGAGAGTTCCAGCGGCACGCTTATCGCCCTTATGAGGTCGGCGCAGAATACGGCGCCGCCGCGCAAAACGCCTATGACGGCGAGCGGCTTGCCATCATAATCGCGCGAGATCTGTTCGCCGAGCTCCTTTACCCTGCGGGCTATGTCCTCTTCCGTGTAGAGCACCCTTTCGATTGCACAATCCATAATTCTCTCCTTTGTAAAAAACAAGCGAGGCAAGCAGCGCGAAACGCGCCGCTTGCCGCCGTACGATACGTTATATTCAGCTGAGTTTTTCTTCGCCGCCTACGGTGAAGGCGTACACATCCCTGTCTTCGGGGAAGATGGGGCCGTTTATGACGGGAAGGTTCAAAGGCGCGATGTACGCCGACGCGGTGAGGTTGGTAACAGCCGCGCGCAGATAGGGGAAGAGCAGCCTTGTGCCCTCTATCACAAATTCCCTCTCCTGCTCGCTGCCGGCAGCCATGTCCTCCACTTCGAACGTGCCCACGAGCGTGACGTGGATATCGAAGGGCTTGGGTTCTGCCTCGGTGCTCTCCACCTTTAAAGAGAGGGCGATGAAGTTGAGCTTTTCATTGTCCTTTACTTTGCGCACCTGGCGGGAAAACTGCGGTTTGATGTCCAGGCGGGAATTGGGCTCCAGCTTTACCCTGTTCATCTTGAATGAAAGTTCTTCGGCGCCGACGCCCCTGAAATTGATCTTCATGGTAAAAATCTCCTCGAATCATTTATTTTATAAAATCGTGCGGCCGTGCCGCCGCCTATACATGCGGCACCGACCAATTATATTTTAAACCAAAAAGGCGCCAAACGAAACAAATTTTGCGGCAAATTTTGAAATTCGGGCTCAAAATTTTTAAATAATGCTCCAAAAGCCGTTCAGCGGCTTGAAAAAAGGCGGCGATTATAATATAATTATGCCGTGAAACCTGTAGATACAAGCAGACTGAGAGAGCTGCTTTTAAAATGTGAAAAGCCTTCGCGCTATACCGGCGGAGAATACGGGGCGCCCCGCGCGGAATGGGGCGCATTCAATTTTTGCGCGTGCTTCCCCGACCTTTACGAAGTGGGGATGAGCAACATAGGCATAAAGATAGTCGCGCAATCCTTTTTAAAGCGGGGCATGTGCGCCGATTTTTGCTTTGCCCCCGCAAAGGACTTCGGCAGCGGGCTGAAGGAGCTTGGCGTGCCGCTGTACTCCCTTTCGCTCAAGGCGCCGCTGTCGGACTTTGACATGCTCGGCTTTTCGCTGCAATACGAGCTGTGCTATACGAATATGCTGTACATGCTCGACCTTGCGGGCATACCGCTTACAAGGGAGGAGCGGCGCGGCGGGCGCTACCCACTGATAGTTGCCGGCGGCCCCTGCGCGGTGAACCCCGAACCGCTTGCGGACTTTGTGGACATATTCTTCATAGGCGACGGGGAGAGCGCGGACGCCGACGTGGCGGAAGCGTACGTCAGGCACGGCGGCGCCACGGAAGCTTTTTACCGCGAGATAGGCGCGATGGACGGCGTGTACGTACCCGCGCTCACCACGCCCGTATACGGCGACGGCGGCAAAATAGAATGGTTTGAAGGCATCGCGCGCGTAAAAAAGGCGCTTATAGAAGACCTTGACGGCGCCATATATCCCGACAAATTCGCCGTGCCCAACTGCGAGAGCGTGCACGACAGGGCGGTGATAGAGGTCATGCGCGGCTGCTACCGCGGATGCCGCTTTTGCCAGGCGGGATTCATTTACCGCCCCGTGAGAAAGCGCGGCATAGATACGCTGACCGCGCAGGCGTGCGCGCTGATAAAAAATACCGGCTACGACGAAGTCAGTTTAAATTCGCTGTCCACGGGCGACTACGGCAGGCTTGCCGAGCTTTTAAAGAGCCTGAAGGGCAGCCTCCCGCCGGAAGTCACGCTCGCCCTCCCCTCCCTCCGGGCAGACAGCTTTGAAGGGCAGTTCGCGCAGGATTCAAGAAAGACCTCCCTCACCTTCGCGCCCGAGGCGGGCACGCAGCGGCTGAGGGACGTGATAAACAAGGACATAACCGAAGAGGAGATATTAAAGGCGGCGAAGAGCGCGTTCAATGCGGGATATTCCGCGGTCAAATTGTATTTTATGCTCGGGCTGCCCACCGAAACGGACGACGACCTTGCGGGCATATGCGAGATATGCGAAAAGATAAAACTTTTATATTCTTCCGAAAAGAGGCAAAAATCGCTGCGCATATCCGTCTCCGTGGCCACCTTTGTGCCAAAGCCCTTCACCCCCTTCCAGTGGGAGTGCCAGGCGGACGAAGAGCAGGTGAAGCACAAACAGGACTTTTTGATAAAACACCTGCCGCGCGGGGTAAAGCTGAGCTGGAGCGCATACTATCCCTCGCTGCTCGAAGCGGTGCTCGCCCGCGGCGACAGGCGGCTGGGTAAAGTTATAAGGCGCGCGTACGAAAACGGCTGCACCTTTGACGGCTGGGACAACTTTTTTTACGAAGACGGCTGGCGCAACGCATTTGACGAATGCGGCATATGCGCGGAGCAATACGTGCGCGAACGCGGCGAAGACGAACTTTTGCCGTGGGACTTTATAGACATCTGCGTAGACAAAAAATTCCTGCTCGCAGAGAGAAAGAGGGCGTACGGGGGCAAGGTCACGGGCAGCTGCCTTACAGGCTGCAAGGGCTGCGGCATGCAGGGCGTGTGCCCCGCGGCGAGAGGTGAAAGATGATAGCTTTCAGGTACACCAAGACGGACGGCGCGGAGTACATATCGCACCTTGACCTTTTAAGGCACATAGACCGCACTTTGCGGCGCGCCGGGATAGAGGTAAACTACAGCCAAGGCTTCAACAAGCACCCGCGCATATTCATGGGCAACCCCCTTGCGCTGGGCGTGCGCTCGGTCAGCGAGTACTGCACGATAGACTGCGGCTTTTCGGGCGACTTTAAAGAGGCGTTTGACGGGCATTCCCCCGACGGCGTCAAGTGCCTTGCGTGGAAGGCGGTGCAAAACAACCCCAACTTTGCGCAGAGCATAAAGGCTTGCCGCTACGAAACGGAGGGTTTAAACAGCTTTGACCCCGAAGAGATACTTTACCAAAAAGAGATAACATTGACGGACATGCGCGGCAGGACTTTGGATATACGCCCCAGGATATGCGGCATCGAACGCACCGAAGGCAGGCTCGCGTTCACGCTGTGCTGCGGCGAAAACAACCTGCGCCCCGACCTTTTTTGCAACTTTCTCTCCGAAAAATTCGGCGGCGCGCCGACCTATATAATGAAGACCGCGAGCTTCGGCGACAGCGTTTTTTAATTTCACACTGCGGGGCGCATGCCCCGAAAACGGCAAAAAATGGCAAAGAAGATCATCTATTTTGACAAACTGTGCGGTTTTTCCGTGACGGCGGTCACGGAGGACGGAAAACTCACCGAATGCAGGTTCAACGCAGAGGACGGCTCGCCCGCCGTGGGCAACATATACAAGGGCGTCGTGGTGAACGTGCTCGACGGCATGCAGGCGGCATTCGTCGACTGCGGGCTGGGGCGCAACTGCTACCTCTCCGCCGAAGACCTGCCCTACGGCGCAGAGGGCAACATCTCCGCGCTGAAAGCGGGCGACGAGCTGATGGTGCAGATAATAAAGACCCCGTCCGGCAAGAAGGGCGCCAAGGTGACGGCGCGCGTATCCTTTGTGGGCAAGACGCTGATATACCTGCCCGGGACGGACTTTGTGGGGGTATCCCACAGGATAGAGGACGACGAACTGCGCGACAGCCTGATATTCGCGGCAAAAAAGGCAAAGCGCAAGGGCGAAGGGCTTGTGATACGCAACTCCGCCCCCTTCAGCTGCTACAAGCACATAGACGAGGAACTGAACTTTTTAAGGGCGGTATACCGCAAGGCCGCCGCCGAATACAGGCACGCCCGCCCCGGGACGCTTATATGCACCGACTTTACCATGCCCGTGCGCGTCATGCGCGAATACGAAGGGCGCGACGTTGAAAAGATAGTGACGGGCAGCCGGGCGCAGTATGCGGAGATACGCGAACTTTTAAAGATACTGCCGGGCGGAGCGGAAATAAATCTTGAACTGTACGGCGGAAAGCGCGACATGCTGGACGACACCGGCGTGGGCGACCAGATAGCCGAGGCGTGTTCGCCGCGCGTAGACCTGGGCAACGGCGCATATCTTATAATAGAGCGCACGGAGGCGCTCACCTCCATAGACGTGAATACCGGCGGCTTTACGGGGGACGACAGCCTGGAATACACCGTGTACCAGACCAACCTTACCGCCGCGCGCGAGATCGCGCGCCAGGTAAAGCTGCGCAACATAGGCGGGCTGTTCGTGGTGGACTTTATAGACATGAAGCAGCCAGAACACCGCCGCGCCATAGCCGAGGAGCTGGACAAGGCGCTCTCCAAGGACGGCGCGCCCTACCGCGTGCTGCCGATGTCCGACTTCGGGCTGATAGAGTTTACAAGAAAGCGTTCGGGCGCGGAACTTACGGCGTTTGCCCTTAAACCGTGCCCCGTATGCGGCGCGGGTACGGATTTTTCCGACGAATTTTACCTGCTTTTGGCATATTCGGGGGCGCTTAAAACGCTGGACGGCGGGACGGAGGCGGCATGCGTATACCTGCGCCCCGATATAGCCGCCGCCGTGGCCGAAAGGACGGAATTTGCCGCCGGCATACGCGAAAAATTCCCCGACGCTTCCGTATACATCATACCCGACCCCGCGCGCCGCGCGGGCGAATGCGTGTGCAAGCCCGGACACGCCGACCACCTGCTGCATTCAAAGACCATCCGGGTACTTTAAAGCCATTGCCCCGCACGGGGCAATTTTTTTATGCGCGCCCATACCTCCCCTCCCCGCGGCGAAAATAATTTTTACGCAAACATTTTATGTGGTTTTTGCAATATAAATTTAAAAACATTACTTGCATTTAGCAAAACGGTGTGCTAAAATATAGGCGTAAAGAGAACGCGGGGCATTCCCCGCGCAAAAAATCTGACGGAGGACTGAAATGACTAACGAACAGATGCTTGAAAAGATAAGCCAAATAAAAGTTGTGCCCGTAGTGGTATTCAACTCCATAGAGGAAGTGCTGCCCAAGATGACGGCGCTCGTAAAGGGCGGGCTGCCCTGCGCGGAGATAACCTTCCGCACCGAATGCGCGGCAGAGGCTATAAAACTTGCGGCGAACAACTTCCCCGAAGCGCTCATAGGCGCGGGCACCGTGATAAACAGGAACCAGTGCGAACAGGCGATAGTGGCGGGCGCAAAGTTCATAGTGTCGCCCGGGTTTTCGGCAGAAGTCGCCGACTGCTGCGCGGAGCACGGCATGCTCTACCTGCCCGGCATAGTCACCCCTACCGAGGCGATGGCTGCCATAGCCAAGGGGCTCACCACCCTTAAATTCTTCCCCGCATCCAACTACGGCGGCGTAAAGACCATAAAGGCGATATGTTCGGCATTCCCCTACATTAAGATAATGCCCACGGGCGGCATCTCTGCCGAAAATATAATGGAATACCTTGCATACGACAAAATAATCGCCTGCGGCGGAAGCTGGATGATGAAGGGCACGCCCGAAGAGATAGAGCAGAAGACAAGGCAGGTCGTTGAACTCGTAAACGGCAAATAAGCACGGCATACAGCTTAAAAACAAATAAGACGGCACTTAAAAACGCCGCGGCGCGCAATTTTTGCGCGCCGCGGCGTTGATTTATGCAAGCGGCGAAAGCGGCGCATGCGGCGCCGCCTTTTTAATGTCAAAGTTACGCCGCCCTACTCCCGTTATAACGGAAGGGGCATGGCGCGTATAGCGGTATCAGCCGCGCCCGGAGCGCGCCACCGCGTCCTTCATCATATTGTAGCTCTCCCGGGAAAGGATGTGCTCCATCTCGCACGCGTCACGGTCGGCGACATCTTCGGGGACGCCGTTCAACACAAGATACCTGCATATGGTGCAGTGGCGTTCGTAAACTTCGGCGGCATACTCCTTCCCCTCCGGCGTGAGGCGGATGTGCATGCCGTCCGTCGTGACATACCCGCGGGCGATGAGCAGCTTTATCGCCTTTTGAACGGCGGGCTGGGATACGCCCGCGGCGCGCGCCACGTCTATGCGGTGCACCTCATCGCTCTTTTTTGAAAGGAGCAGTATAGTTTCAAGATAGTCTTCGCCGGACTGATTGTTTTTCATCTGTTCCTCCGTAAAACGGCAGCTGTTCTGCCGGGGTGATATCGCAAGATATTTTATCACAGTCAGGCAGGTATGTCAAGAAGGCAATTTGCCGTTGCCACGCCCCAAAGGCAAAACGCGCGTGGCAACGCGCGACACAAACGCGGCGTCGTGCTCGACGAACACCATCGAAGGGCACGAGGCGGTTATTGCCTCCTCTATCATTTCACGCGCGCCGATATCCAGATAGTTGAACGGCTCGTCCCAGATATACAGCTGAGCCCTTGTGAGCAGGCTGCGCGCGAGCGCCGCCTTTTTGCGCTGGCCCGTGCTCAGCAGCGACATATCCTTATCCCAATCGGTTCTGCCGAAGCCGAGCTTTGAGAGCATGCTCTTGAACGACGATTCGTCTATACCCCGCGCCGAGGCATACCGTGCGGGCGTGCCGCAGACGTCTTCGCACTGTTGCGAGACATAAGAAACCTCCGCTCCCCGCACGTTTTGGGCTATAAATTTAAGCAGCGTGCTCTTGCCGCAGCCGTTTTCGCCCGTTACCGCCAGCCTCTCCCCGCGCATCACCCGCAGGTTTACGCCGCGCAGTATCGCCGTGCCGCCGGCTTCGATTTGCGCGTCGGCAAGTTCAAACAGGCATTGTTTGCGGCATATCTGCGGTGCAAACGTTATCTTTTCTTCCTGCGGGAGCACGGCGGCAAGCTGCCTTGCGCTTTCCGCCGCAGAAATTTTTCTCTCCGCGGATATTTTGGCGCGCTTCATGACGCGCGCGGCGCCTGCGCTAACAAAGCCCTTATCCGCCTTGAGCCCGCTCTTCTGTATGCCGAATTTAGCCTGCTCCGCCCTGTCCGCCCAGCGCGCCGTACGCTGCGCCGCGGCGGTCATTCTTTCCGCCTCGTTTTCAAGGCTGCGCTTTTTTTCTGCCGCGGAAGCGACGCGGCGGTCGTTTTGCCCCTTCCACACGGAGTAACCGCCCGCCACTATCTCCGCGACGCCGCCCGCAAGCGAGAGCGTATGGTCGGTGCAGCCATCGAGGAATGCCCTGTCGTGCGAGGCGACGATATAGCCGCGCTTGCCCCTTAAATATTCGGCGAGGCGCTCCCTGCCGCGCATATCGAGGCTGTCGGTCGGCTCGTCGATCAACGGAAAGCCGTCCGAACAGAAGAGCGCCGCCAGCATGACCTTTGTCCTCTCCCCGCCCGAGAGCGTGCACAGCGGACGATAGCGGATATCCCCGCTTAAACCGAGCAGCGAGAGTTCACGCGAAAGGCGCCACTCTTCGCCGCACCGCGCGGCGATATCGCCGACGCTTTCGTACAAGTCGGCGGCGAACGGAAAGCGCACAAAGCGCAGACCGGAAATTATTTTGCCGCCGCACTTTTCTTCGCCACAGAGTATTTTGAACAGAGTGGTTTTGCCGCTGCCGTTTGCGCCGATAAGCCCCGTGCGCCACGAAGAATCGGCTGTAAAATTCAAATTTGTAAATACGGGTTCGAGCGAGCCGAAGTATGAAAAGCTCACTCCCTCCGCCCTTATCAGGGACATATAGACACCTCCTTAAAAAAAGATCCGCAGAAAATTATCTGCGGACAGAATGCGCCTGAGCGTTTAAGAAGGCGGGGCGCAAAAAGCCCCTTGCCCTGAAATTTTAAATTTCGGACGCGCCGCATTGCGTGTTATAAGATAATTTTCTGCATGCCGGACGGCGCGCGTAAAGGACGCGCGGGAACGGCGGAAATAAATTTTGCAGAAAATCATATGCGCAACGCAGTTTACCTCCGTGTAAAATTTGCAGCAGAAACCTGCTGCCCTTTTATTATAACCCGTATTGCGGAAAAAGTCAATTGCGGGCAAATTTTTTTCCGTCCGCTCCTCCTTTCGCTGTCTTTGCCGTAAAAGGCGGCAATGCCCTTCACTCCGCCAGCTGGTTCTCCCTCTCCGCCACGGTGAGCGCCTCCACCATTTCGTCAATGTTGCCCTGCATGAAAGATTCTATGGAGAAGAGCGAAAGGCCTATGCGGTGGTCTGTAACCCTGCCCTG
>CALVPV010000050.1 GCA_944353935.1 uncultured Clostridia bacterium
GGCTTTGAAGGCACGGAGGACGGCGTCGAAGAGGCGATCGTCATGATACAGAACACGGGCATAACCTGGCCCGCGCTCATAGCGTTCATAATGTTCAACATGACCACCGTGCCCTGTTTTGCGGCATGCGCCACCGCCAAGGCGGAGCTGCCCAAGGGCAAGTTTGCGTGGACGGTGCTCTTCTGGATCGTTACCAGCCTGCTTGTGGGCGCGCTCTGCTACACCGTGCTCTCGTGGTGGTGGACGGCATTCATCTGGCTGGCGGTCATAGCCGCCGCCGTCGCGCTGACGGTGCTCAAAAACAGGGGCGTCATAAGGTTGCCCAAGCTGCGCAAAAGGGCGTAAACACATAGTTGAAAATTTGGATATTTGAGGCATATTATGGGTGCTTTTGAAATTGTTACGATAGTAGTGGTGGGGCTCGCCGTGCTCGGCGTTGTAGCCTGGATGATATATAAAAAGGCGAAGGGCGGGCACATCGGGTGCGACTGCGGCGGCTGCCCGGCATGCGGCGGGTGCAGCGCCTGCAGGAACAAAAAGGATAAAAACAGCAAATGACCTCCGTTTAACTTTTTATGCGGCGGCGCCGCGGGGAGTGCCGCGGCGCCGCAAAAGACCCGTTCATACAAAGTACATCTTTTTTGCCGCCGGCAGTTTTTTGCCGGCGGCAGCCTTTTTAAATGGCGGCTTTTTTGCCGCCGGCAGGGCTTTTGTGTGGCGGCATTATGCGCCGCCGTGCATATTTATGCTCGCGATCGCTGTGCGCGCACGGGCATTTTGTGCCGCAAAAACGGCGGGCGCCGCCCCTGAATCAGCCGAAAATAACAAAAAAAACGGTTTTCTGTCACAAAAAACGGGCGGGAAACAAATTTTATTCAAACATTTGCCTACGCGCATTAAATTATGTATAATTGAATGGAAAATTACAATTCGGGTAAAAATCTATGCAAAACGCCTTGAGGCTTGCAAGTTTCGCCCGTAAAAAAAGGAAGTACGCATTATGTCTAAGATATCGCAGAGAGTTTCAACCATCTCACCTTCAATGACGCTTGCCATGTCGGCAAAAGCGGCGGAACTCAAGGCCGCCGGCGAAAACGTCATCAACTTCGGCGTGGGCGAACCCGACTTCAACACCCCCGCGCACATAGTACAGGCGGCAAAGGACGCGCTCGACAAGGGCTACACCAAGTACGTGGCGGCGGCAGGCCTCCCCGCGCTCAAAAAGGCGGTGTGCAAAAAGTTCAAAGAGGATAACGGGCTGGACTACGACCCTTCGCAGATCATAATAACCAACGGCGGCAAGCACGCCATATTCAACGCGATGTTCGCCACGATAGATCCCGGCGACGAGGTGATAATCCCCGCGCCCTACTGGCTGACCTATCCCGAGGTGGTAAAGTGCTGCGGCGGCGTTCCCGTGTACGTGTACGCTTCGCGCGATGCGGGCTTTAAGGTGCGCGCCGCCCAGATAGAGGGCGCGATCACCCCCAAGACCAAGATGCTCGTGTTCAACAGCCCCAACAATCCCACGGGCGCCGTATATACCGAAGACGAGATACGCGCCATAGCCGAAGTGTGCGAAAGGCACAACGTCCTCGTCCTTTCCGACGAGATGTACGAAAAGCTCATCTACGGCGGCGAAAAGCACTTCTCCATAGCCGCCGTCTCCCCCAGGATGAAGGAGCTCACGATAACGGTGAACGGCGTCTCCAAGTCCTATGCCATGACGGGCTGGAGGCTGGGCTACCTTGCGGCGGAAAAGGCGATCGCCAAGGCGATATCCTCCTTCCAGAGCCACTCCACCTCCAACGTAAACACGATGACGCAGTATGCCGCCATAGCCGCGCTCGACGGCCCCACGGAGCCGATGGCGCAGATGGTGGAGGCGTTCGGCGCCCGCAGGAACAGGATGATAGAGCTGCTCGACGGGATGAAGTCCCTCGGGCTCGACTACGTAAAGCCGGATGGCGCGTTCTACGTGATGCTGCTGTGCGATAAGTTCTACGGCAAGAGGCACGAAGGCAGGCGCATAGCCGGCAGCATGGATATGGCGGAGCTCCTGCTCACCCACGCAAAAGTTGCCCTCACGCCAGGCATCTGCTTCGGCGACGACGACTGCGTGCGCCTTTCGTACGCCCTTTCCATGGAGGATATGGAAGAGGGGCTCAGGCGCATATCCGACTTTGTAAAGAACATAAAGTGACGCCCTGCCGCCCGCCCGCTTACGGTTTAAAAGCCGCCGTCTGCGGGGCGAAGGCGCGCAGGCGGGAAAATTTTTATCCCTTTCGTCCGTATTTTTTGTGATATTTTATAAAAATTTTTCTTAAATTTTAACAAAGGTATTGAAATTCCTTCCGAATGCTGGTAAAATATAATAAACAACACCCGCAAGGGTAGCACTCGACCATACCCGGTATGGCATGACAGGAGGAATTTTTAACATGATAAAAATCATAACGGGCGCAAAAGGCACCGGCAAGACCAAAAAGCTCATCGACGCTGCCAATAAGGATGCCGAACAGGCAAAGGGCGTAAGCGCGTTCATCACCGACACAAAGAGGTACATGTACGACCTTAACCGCAACGTCCGTTTCATAGACGTGACGGACTACAACATTGCGGGCGAAGACGCGCTCTGCGGCTTTGTAAAGGGCATATCCGCCGGCAACCACGACTATGAGTATATCTATATAGACGGCATTGCGCGCATAGCGGGCAAAGAACTTTCGGAAATGGCGGGCATATTCTATATGCTTGAAAAACTTTCCAACGAAAACAACATAACCATAACGATAACGTGCAGCTGCCCTGTAGAAAAACTGCCCGAATTTATCGCCAAATATCTTTGATAAACTCGGACGGGATGTAAAAGACGTTTAAGGGGGCGCACTTTAACTGCGCCCCTTTTTGCAGTTTTGCCGCGGGATCCCGCGGTGCACGGCGCGCAGAATACCGACTTCAGGAGAAAGAGATGAATTTTATAAGTACGCGCGGCGGAGAAAAGGTAAACGGTGCGGCGCAGGCGATAGTAAAGGGGCTGGCGGAGGACGGCGGGCTGTTCGTGCCCGAAAGTTTCCCCGCCGTTTCACGCGAAGAGCTGGAGGAGATGCTTCCCTTGAGCTACCCGGAGAGGGCGGCAAAAGTGCTCTCTAAATATCTTGACGACTACGACGGCGCAGAGCTGCTCTCCGCGCTGGAGGCGGCGTATTCCAAATTTGAAGGCGACCCCGCGCCCCTTGTAAGGATAGACGAGGGCATATATATCCTGGAACTGTGGCACGGCCCCACGTGCGCCTTCAAGGACATGGCGCTCACCGTCCTTCCCTATCTTTTAAGGAAGGGCGCGGACATCTGCGGCATAAAGGAAAATATACTCATCCTCGTCGCCACGTCGGGCGACACCGGCAAAGCCGCGCTCGAAGGTTTCAAGGACGCCCCCGGCATAAAGATAATGGTGTTCTACCCCGATGACGGCGTCTCCAAGATGCAAAAGCTGCAGATGTGCACGCAGGACGGCTCCAACGTCAACGTCGTGGCGGTGAAGGGCAACTTTGACGACTGCCAGACCGCCGTCAAAAGGATATTTGCCGATAAGGAGCAGGCAAAGCTGTTAAAGGAAAAGAACATAATCCTCTCTTCCGCCAACTCCATAAACTTCGGCAGGCTGGCTCCGCAGATAGCTTACTATTTTTCCGCGTACCTCGACCTTGTCGGCGGCGGGCAGATAGAGATGGGGGAAGAGATAGACTTCTCCGTGCCCACGGGCAACTTCGGCAACATACTTGCCGCCTACTATGCAAAGCGCATGGGCCTGCCCGTACGCAGGTTGCACTGCGCGTCCAACATGAACAACATACTGACCGACTTTTTTGCAAGCGGCAGCTACGATACCCACCGCGAATTTTTCAAGACTACGTCCCCCTCCATGGACATACTCATCTCTTCTAACCTGGAAAGGCTGCTCTTTGAAGTGTGCGGCAGGGACGCGGCGCGCACGGCGGAGCTCATGGGTGACCTTAAACAAAAGGGCGAATACAAGGTGACGCCGGAAGAAAAGGCGGAGATAGCCAAAATATTCGACGGCGGCTTCGCCAACGAAGACGAGGTGGTGGAGACGGTATACGACGTGTTCTGCGATACGGGGTATACCATGGACACCCACACCGGCTGCGCCATGAAGGTCGCCATAGACTGGTTTGAAAAAAACAAAAAGGACAACACCAAGATGGTCGTGGTATCCACCGCCAATCCCTATAAGTTCCCGCAGGACGTGCTGTACGCCGTCACGGGCAACGACGTAAAGGACAGTTTTAAAGGCATAAAGCGCCTGCACGCCGCAACGGCGATGGCAGTCCCCAAGAGCCTTTCCGGGCTCAAGGATAAGCCGGTGCGCTTTACCGAATGCGTAAAGCGCGACAAGCTGTTTGAAGAGGTGCTCGCCTTTGTGGATAAAAAGTAATTCAACATGCGTGGCGCGCCGCTAAATAGCGGCGCGCCTTTTAAATTGCCCCGCATATATGCCGTGATCATCCGCCGCAAAACCGCGCTTCGGCGCGGGCGGGGCGCTTCGGTGCGGGCGGAGCCGACTGCCCGCTCCGCGGCAAGCGGGCAAAGGGGCGGCGGGCGCTTTCAAGCTTGTTCAAAGGGGACGGCGCAGGGCGGTGTAGTGCATTTTGCCTGTGAAAAAGCGGTGATAAAAGCCGCTTACTTTGGTGAATGGAAAAACGGCGGGCAACTTTCGTTGCATTTTGCCGCCGCGTGTGTTAAAATAAGGGCATATAGATATAAGTATAAGTATTTTTTGCGCGTTTTACCTGCGCGCAAAGCTACGGGCGAAGATATGGAAGAAGTTAAAAAGAAGAGGCTGTACTCGGCAGTGCAGCCTACAAACGCGCTCACCATAGGCAACTATATAGGCGCAATAAGGAACATGGTAGCCTTGCAGGAGGAATACGACTGCATATATGCCATAGCCAACATGCACGCCATAACGGTAAGGCAGGTGCCCGCGGAGCTGCGCAAAAACACGCTCGCCGTGCTCGCGCTCTACATGGCATGCGGGCTCGACCCCGCAAAGTGCACGCTGTACATCCAATCGCACGTGCCCTGCCATGCGGAACTTGCCTGGGTGCTCAACACGTTCACCTACGTGGGCGAAATGGAGCGCATGACGCAGTTCAAGGATAAGAGCGCGAAACACGCAGATAATATCAATATGGGGCTCATGGACTATCCCGTTTTGATGGCGGCCGATATCCTCCTTTATAAGGCGGACGTCGTGCCCGTGGGCATAGACCAGCGCCAGCACCTGGAGATCTGCCGCGACATAGCCCAGCGCTTCAACAACGTATATTCCCCCACGTTTGTGGTGCCGGAGGGGATCTACCCCAAGATAGGCGCCAAGATATGCGACCTTTTGGATCCTTCCAAAAAGATGTCCAAGTCGGCGGAAAATCCCGCCGGCACGGTATTCATGAACGACGACAGGGACACCGTGATAAGAAAGTTCCGCCGCGCCGTGACCGACAGTCAAAGCGAGGTGCGCTACGACCCCGAAAACAAGCCGGGCGTGAGCAACCTGCTCTCCGTGTATACGGCGTTTTCCGGCAAGAGCATGCAGGAAGCCGAGCGGGAATTTGCCGGCAGCGGCTACGGCGATTTCAAACTTGCCGTGGGCGAGACCGTCGCCGACAAGCTCGCCCCCGTGCAGAGCGAACAGGCGCGCCTGCTCGCCGATAAGCAGTACCTTGAATCGGTGCTCAGGGCGGGCGCCGAAAGGGCGGGCGGCATAGCTGCCTCCACCCTGTCCAAGGTATACCGCAAAATAGGGTTTTATCAGCTTTAAGGGGGGCCGATGTTCGGGTATATCGGGCCTGACAGGCCGTATCTGTTTATAAAGGACGAAACGTTATACAAGGCGATGTACTGCGGCGTGTGCCGCTGCATTTCCAAGGAATGCGGCCAGATGGCGCGCACGGCTCTCACGTACGACATGGCGTTCATGTCCGCCCTGCTGCACAATATACGCGGGGAGGACGTAAATATAGTAAGGCGGCGCTGCCCCGTACACCCCGTAAGGCGCAGGCCGATGACCGGGGAGGACGAACTCACCCGCACGCTCGCCTGCATCAACACCGCGCTCGCGTGGTATAAGCTGACGGACGACAAGGCGGACAGAGAGGCGCGCGGCGCGCTCAGGTTCCTGTACAAAAAGGGATATAAAAAGGTGCTTTTAAAGCATCCGCGCGTCACGGAGATAATAGGCGCGCAGATGGAGGCGCAGGCGGCGCTCGAAAGGGAGGGTTGCACGGGCATAGACATGGCGTGCGAACCCACCGCGCAGATGATGGCGCAGCTTTCGCGCTACGTCCTCGGCGAGCACGCCACCGAATATACCGACGGGCTGGCGTATGCCATAGGCAAGTGGGTATACCTCATCGACGCGCTCGACGACTACGACAGGGACGTAAAAAAGGGGCGCTACAACGTGCTTGCGCTCAACTACGGCGAAAGGACGCGCGCGCAGGCGGTAAAGAAGGGCGAAGACGAGCTCGTGTTCATTTTCGACAGCCTGTTTGCCGACATGCGCCAAAACCTTGCAAACATAAAATTCAAGTTCAATCACGACCTTACCGACAACATAATCCTGCGCGGCATACCTTTAAAGACGCGGCAGTTTGTGTACGGGACGTGTGAAGACGGGAGAAAAGGAAAATAAAAAATGAGTAAAAAGACCAATCTTGAACTTTTGGGCCTTTCCGAAGGCGCGACCGAACAGGAGATAAAGGACGCCTACTCCGCCCTCCGCGCAAAATACCTTGAAGACCGCTTTAAGGACGGCGAAGAGGGCAACGAGGCGGCGCGCATGCTCACAAAGATAGATACCGCCTACAACGAGCTCATGAGCGAGCTCGCGGAAGACCAGAATGCGGCAAGCGGCGGCACTTCCTTTGAAAAGGTGGAAGAATACATCCGCTCCGGCGATATCCAGAACGCGCAGCGCGTGCTCGACTCCTTCAACGAAAGGAACGCCCGCTGGCACTATCTGCAGAGCGTGGTGTTCTATAAAAAGAGCTGGATGAACGAGAGCAAAAAGCAGCTCGAAATAGCCATGCAGCTCGACCCCGACAACGCAAAGTATAAGGACGCATACGGAAAGTTATGCGAAAGGATAAAGGGCGCGCCCCAGCAGGCCCGCCCGGAAGAAAACCGCGGCGTCTACGAAGGGCAGACCATGCAGTCCTCGTCCGACGATCAGATGGGCGGCAATTTCTGCTCGTGGTGCATACAGTGCTGCGCAATAAACATGTGCGTGAACATGCTCTGTAACTGCTGCAGGTGACTTTTTTTCCGTCTGCGGACGGAAGATCCGGTTGGAACGGCATTATGGACAAAGATTTTAAAAAGAGCGGCGAAGAGCCCTCCGCCGAAGAGCCCGCGCATCCCGTAAAGGACGGGGACGGGGCGCAGGGCGGCCCGTTTGAAGATTTTAAAGAAGAATCATCGCAAGACGCCTCGCCCGCGCCTTCGCGGGAGGACGCGCCCGATGGCGGGGAGGGCGGCTCGCCCGCACGCAAAAAGTTCGTGCTGTGGCAGCGCCCCGAACCTCAGCCCCGCTCAAAATATTCGCGCTCCTTTCAGATAGCGCTCTCCGCCGTGTCGTGCGCGGCGGCGGTAGTCTTTCTCATGCTCGGCTATTTCAGCGGCGTGCTGCTGGCTACCGGCTATATAATAGCGCAGGTGGCGCTCATGCTCCCCCTTTCAAAGCGCTTTTACGCGGGCGGCTTTCTCGCCTACCTCGGCACGGTGCTGCTCGCCGTGGTATTCGGCGCGGCGGCAAGGTTCTGGGATCTCGTCCCCTTTATAATGTTCTTCGGGCTGCACCCGCTGTTCAACAGTTTTCAGCTCAGGTACAGGGTGAACAGGTGGGTGGCGCTCGTCTTTAAAATGATCTGGTTCGACGTCACGCTCTACGTGATGTACCTCATCGTGTTCGGCGGCGTGATAGGCGCCGACCTGTTCGGCGACACGTCCTTCTTTAAATTTTTAAACGACTACATCTGGCTGTTCATCATAGTATTGGGTTCGCTCTTTTTATGGCTGTACGATTACGTAATGTTCCGCGCGCAGATCTTTGTGAACATGCTCGTAAAAAAGGTGAAAAAATAATTCGGTAAAACGGTAAATGGTGCCGCGCCCGCGTCCGCGGGCGCGGCTTAAAGTTAAATTCGGGTACATATATATGCAAAAGAACGAAAAATTTATCTCCGTTGCCTGCGGCTACGGCACGGAGGGCGAGGCCGTTTTCCGCGTGCAGGACACGCCCGTGTTCGTGCCCTTCTGCCTGGAGGGGGAGCGGGCGGAAGTCAAAGTGCTCGCAATAAAGGGCGGCGTCGCCTACGGCAGGTGCGAAGAGGTGCTTGAACGATCGCCTTACAGGGTGCAGCCGCGCTGCCCTCTCTTTAAAAGGTGCGGCGGCTGCCAGCTGCAGCATATGGACTATGCCCGCCAGCTGGAATTTAAGACTTCGCTGGTAAAAAACACGCTCAAAAAGATCGCCGGCATAGACGCCGAAGTTCAGCCCGCATGCCCCAGCGCAAAGCAGTACAACTACCGCAACAAGCTGGTGCTGCCAGTGGGCGCGGATGCCGAAGGCAACACCGTGGTCGGCTTTTATGCGCCGCGCAGCCACCGCATCGTCCCCGCGGACGACTGCCCCATACAGGCGCCGTGGTGCGCGGACGTCATTGCGCTCGTCAAGGCATATATGGCGGCTAACGGGCTCAAAGGGTATGACGAAAACACCTTTAAAGGCGATATCCGCCGCGTCGCCGTGCGGGAGATTGGCGGCAGGTTCATCGTGGCGCTCGTGGCGGCGCGCCCCGTGGACGCCGCGCCCTTTGCGCGCATGCTCAAAGAGCGGTTGGGCGAATGCACGGTGCTGCTCAACATAAACCCCTCCCGCGGCAACGCCGTGTTCGGCGACAGGTGGAGCACCGTGTGCGGCGACGGCTTTTACGAGGCTGAGGACATGGGCATACGTTTCCGCGCGGGCGCAAACACCTTTTTGCAGGTAAACGAGGGCGTGCGCAACGACCTTTACGGCAGGATAGCGGAAGAGGCGTCCGACGGCGGCGCCGTAGCCATAGATCTTTATAGCGGCGGCGGCATGCTCACCGCCCTGCTCGCGCGCGCCTGCAAGGCGGCATACGGCGTGGAGGTGGTCAAAGAGGCCAGCATATGCGCCGACGAATTAAAAGAGCTGAACGGGCTGTCCGGAAAGATGTTCAACATATGCGGCAAGGTGGAAGAGGAGCTTGCCGGAGTGTTTGCCCGCACCGCGGGGGAAAGGCGGGTTATAGTGTGCGACCCTCCCAGGAAGGGGATGGAGCGTTCCGCCGTGGAGGCGGTCAAGGAGAGCGGGGCGGACAAGGTCATACTCGTGTCCTGCAACCCCGCAACGCTCGCCCGCGACCTCGGGCTTATGACGGGCGCCCTTAAAGATGAGGGCGGCGCCTTAAAAAAGAACCCCGACTATGCCTCAACGAGCGCATACAATATAGAATATATCCGCCCTTACGACATGTTCCCCAACACAAAGTGGTGTGAAACGCTCGTGGTATTAAAACGAAAAAATTCATAAAACCGCAATTTTAAAGGCTGAAAACGATGGTTTTCAGCCCTCTTTATTTATATGGCAAGAACTATGTCTGCGGAATGAACCGTGCCCGAGGCGTAAAAAACGGGCGCACCGCAAAGGCGAGGCGCCGTGGAAATATTAAATAAAACGGAAGGGGATGATCTTCAGCTTTTGCCCCAAAGGCAAAAGCTCTTCGGCGTTGCAGATAATGCCGCCTTCGGACACTTCGAGCGTGGGGAAGAATGTGGAGAGCGTTCCGAAATGTTTTGCGTCTTTTACGTTGGGGGAGGAAGTCTTTTTGATTTCTATCGGATACAATTTTCCGTCGCGGTAAAACAGTAAGTCAACTTCCTGCCCGTCGGTATTGCGGAAAAA
>CALVPV010000051.1 GCA_944353935.1 uncultured Clostridia bacterium
TGGAATTGGCAGACGCGCTGGACTCAAAATCCTGTGGTAGCGATACCGTATCGGTTCGACCCCGATCAGCGGCACCACCGTGCGCACCGAAATTTTTTTCGGTGCGCATTTTTTATTGATTTTAAATGTTTGGGATGTTAAAATCTAATTATGGATAAACTCGTTCTTATAGACGGCAACAGCCTATTGAACCGCGCTTTTTATGCGACGCCTGTGTTTACCACGCGCGACGGCCGCCCCACAAATGCCATTTTCGGCTTTACAAAATTACTCATAAAGATCCTCGGCGACGTTAAGCCGCAGTATCTTATAGTTGCGTTCGACCTCAAGGCGCCTACGTTCAGGCACAAGATGTACGACGGTTATAAAGCTACGCGCAAACCCATGCCGGAGGAGCTCGCCGCGCAAGTGGAGCCGCTCAAAGCCCTGCTTTCCGAAATGGGTATCGCAATGTGTGCAAAGGAGGGGCTTGAAGCCGACGATATCATCGGCACACTCTCGGCAAAGTTTGACGTCCACTCGTACATCTACACGGGCGACCGCGACAGCTATCAGCTCGTGGACGAAAGGACGGACGTATACTTTACAAAGCGCGGAGTGAGCGAGCTTTTAAAGTTGAGCGTTTCCAATTTCAGGGAAGAGCTCGGCATTGAGCCGGGACAGATAGTTGACCTAAAGGCGCTGATGGGCGATAAATCCGACAATATCCCCGGTGTTGCCGGCATAGGCGAAAAGACTGCCCTGTCACTGTTGGTGCGGTACGGTTCGCTGGACGGCATATATGAACATCTCGGCGAAATAAGCGGCGCTACGGGTGCAAAGCTCGCTGCGGGAAAGGATCTTGCATACCTTTCGTACAAGCTGGCTGCCATAGACCGCAACTGTGACATCGATGTCGTTCTCAAAGATTGCCGCGCGCCCGGTAAATTTTCCGCAGGGGTGAAGAGGATGTTTGCGGAATTTGAATTCCGCAGCCTCCTTAAAGACGACCTGTTTGAAGAGGGCGCCGAAGCCGTGATAGACGACAGCGTCCGCTATCCTAAAAAAATAACATACGGCAGCTATGCCGAATTTGAGCGCGCCGCAAACGGGCACAATATATTTTCCGCGGTGCTTGAAGATGCCTGCCTGCATCTCTATTTCGGTGATGCCGAACATGTGCTCATCCTAAGCGATGACCTTTTGGCAGAAAATCTTTGCCACGATGACTTTATAAAGGCGCTCGCCCTTGTATTCGGTACACCGGAAAATACGGTGACAATGTTCGACTGCAAGACGGTGATGCATACCCTTGAGGCATACGGAGTCAAATTTCTTTGCAGGGCGTCAGATCGGAAGAGCGTCGTGTAGGTCTGCGGGGAAGCAGGCGGAGAAACTCTCGGCGAACTGTGCGAAAAGCACATGCTTGATTACGATATGCGTGCCTTCTGCGTGGACAAACTTTACCGCGAATACAGGGAAAGCCTTGAAAGCACTTCCTGCGTCAGGCTTTACGAGGAGGTTGAAAAGCCCCTTATTAAGGTTTTGTACGACATGGAGAGGCAGGGCGTCGCCATAAGCCGCGAGGCTTTGTCTTCCCTGGGCAAACAGTATTATGAGACTGCGGAAAAACTCGCCGAAGAGATATTTGCCGATTGCGGATGCACGTTCAATTTGAACTCTCCCGTACAGCTTGGCGAAGTATTGTTTGAAAAACTCGGGCTGAAGTCGGGGAAAAAGGGCAGGAACGGCAAGTATTCGACCAATGCGGAGATACTTGAAAAACTTGCGCAGGATAATCCCGTTGCCGGCAAAGTGTTGCGCTACAGGTTCTACAAAAAACTTTTATCCACTTATATAGACGGACTGCGGCCTTTCATAGATAAAAACGACTTTGTTCATACGACTTACAATCAGACGATAACGACCACGGGGCGGCTTTCAAGCGCCAATCCGAACCTTCAGAACATCCCGATACGCGAAGAGGAGGGGCGCGAACTGCGAAAAATTTTTGTGCCCCGCCCGGGCAATGTGTTTATTGACGCGGACTATTCGCAGATAGAGCTGCGCCTTTTGGCACACTTTTCGGGATGTAAAGAACTTGTACAGGCGTACAACGAAGGCAGGGACATACACGCCCTTACGGCGTCTCAGGTGTTCGGCGTTGCGACGGACGACGTCACGCCAAAGATGCGCAGGGAGGCAAAGGCGGTCAATTTCGGCATAATATACGGCATAAGCGACTACGGTTTGGCGCGCAACCTCGGCGTACCGTATAGCGTTGCAAAAAATTATATCGAAAGGTATTTTGCAACGTACAGCGCCGTCAAGGAATATATGAATTCCAACGTTGAATTTGCACGCGAACACGGCTATGTGTCTACACTCACCGGCAGGAGAAGGTTCATACCGGAAATAAAGTCTTCCAATGTAAATATCAGGCAGTTCGGCGAGCGCGCGGCTATGAACATGCCGTTGCAGGGTTCAAGCGCGGACATAATAAAGATAGCCATGATCAACGTGCATCGCAGACTGAAGGAAGAGGGCCTCGGCGCCGAACTCATACTTCAGGTGCATGACGAACTTGTGCTCGACTGCCCGGAGTGTGAAAAGGAGAGGGCTGCCGACATACTCAAATATGAAATGGAGAATGCCGTAAAACTCTCCGTTCCGCTCACGGTCGAAGTGCATTGCGGCAAAAATTGGTATGATGCAAAATAAGCGCATATACGCCATAACGGGGGGCATAGGCAGCGGAAAGACCCTGCTTTCATCGTTTATAAGGCAAGCGGGATATCCAGTCTTTTCCTGTGACGACATATATGCCGAACTTGCACAGGGCGGTAATATGGTGCAGCAACTTGAAAGTGCTTTCGGCAATGTTACGCTTGCAGACGGTTCGTTGGACAGAAAGGCACTCGCTGCCAGGGTATTCGGCGATAAAAAGTTGCTCGGCAAACTTAACGGAATAACACATCCCGCCATAATGCAGCAATTGTTTCATCTTGCCCAAAACAGCGGCGGTGACATTGTTTTTTGCGAAGTTCCGCTGCTGTTTGAGGGCGGTTTGCAAAAATATTTTGACGGCGTCATTGTCTTGCTCAGGCCTGTCAAAGAGCGTGTGCGTGCCGTTATGGAGCGCAGCGGCATGACGGAAGAAGAAGTGCTTGCCCGCATTAAAAATCAGTACGACTATGATTCTGCAGAGCTGTCAAAGTACTGCGTTGTGCACAATGACGGCGATGCGGCTGCGCTCAAAGAAAAAATTATAAAAATTATACAAAATATAACGAAATTGGCTTGACATTATCGCCCATTTATTATAGAATAATCTTCGCTTGTGGGCAGTAAAAATGCTCTAAGCTGTCGCACTCATGGCGGAATTGGCAGACGCGCAAGACTAAGGATCTTGTGGAGCGATCCATGCAGGTTCAACTCCTGTTGAGTGCACCATGTTTCGTGGATAAAAATGCTGTCCACGGCAAAAACCTCGGAAAACATATCGTTTTCCGAGGTTTTTTGCTATATCTGCCTTTCCGTGATTTTAAACGTATTTGGCACGATCAATCGCGTAAAGTAACATTTTACATCGTTTCCGGGTGTATATGTAAAGGTTGGTGGACGGCGAAAAGCCGCATTTATGCAACGGTTCGTCTGATTTTTGCATAGTGTGGCATAAATTGTATCAAATTTTTACTAAATTGTTACAAAAAATTTAAGAATGGGTCTTGAAATATCGTTTGAGTTATGGTAAAATAAATAAGGTAGTTTGTTCTGCCTTTTTCAAAGCCTTCCGGGTAAAGCGGAGCCGCAACATATTGCGATACGGTGCGCGGCCGGTTTTACTTGAATATATAAAATTTTTTTTGGGGGATCAAAGTTATGCTAAGAAAAAAAGAGTGTGTGGCCATGCTGCTTGCCGGCGGGCAGGGCAGCCGTCTTTTCGCTCTCACAAGCAACATAGCAAAACCTGCGGTTGCATTCGGCGCAAAGTACAGGATAATCGACTTTCCGCTGTCTAACTGTATAAATTCCGGTATAGATACCGTGGGTGTGCTTACGCAGTATCAGCCTCTTGTTTTAAACGAGTACATAGGCAACGGGCAGCCCTGGGATCTTGACAGGACTTTCGGCGGCGTGCACATCCTTTCTCCGTACGAGGCAAAAAAATCGACTTCGTGGTATAAGGGCACGGCGAACGCCATTTACCAGAACATCCGTTTTATGAAGATGTACGATCCGGATTACGTTCTCATCCTTTCGGGCGACCACATATACAAAATGGATTACGACAAGATGCTCAAAGCGCACAAGGATACGGGCGCGGCGTGCACGATAGCCTGCATGGAAGTTCCTATGAAGGAAGCTTCCCGCTTCGGCATACTCAACACAAATCCCGACGGCAGCATCTACGAATTTGAAGAAAAGCCCGCAAAGCCCAAGAGCAATCTTGCCTCGATGGGTATCTATATCTTCAGTGCGGACAAACTCTATAAGTATCTTGAACTTGACGAGCAGAATCCCGGTTCCGAAAACGACTTCGGCAAGAACATCCTTCCCGACATGCTCAACGCGGGCGAAAAGATGGTTTCTTACAGGTTCGAAGGCTATTGGAAGGACGTCGGCACGATAAGCTCCCTGCTCGAAGCAAATATGGATCTCCTTGGCGTCAATCCTAAGTTTGACCTTGACGATAAGGACTTCATGATCCACTCCAGGAGCCCGCTTTCTCCCCCCGCATACGTTGAAGGCGAGGTTAAAAACAGCCTCATAGCCAACGGCTGCCAGATAGAAGGCAAGATCATAAATTCCGTCATAGGCACTAATTGTACGGTGGAAGAGGGCGCCGTGGTAAAAGACAGCGTGCTCATGGGCAACACCACCGTTAAAAAAGGTGCGCGCATAACATATTCCATAATCGACGAGGAAGTTACCGTCGGTAAAAACGCCACGATAGGCGTGGAGAGGGAAGAGGCCGTCAAGTCGGAAAGCAAGACGGCGGGCATAGCCGTCCTCGGCAGAGGGATCTCCGTTAAAGACGGCGGGTGCGTAGGCGCAGGCGAAATTGTCGATAAGGATGTATAAGGGAGGGAATAAATCATGGCTTCGACTGTTGGCGTAATTTTTTCGAGTATAAATGACGAAAATGTACCCGAGCTCACAAGAGTTAGATCTATGGGCTCAGTTCCCTACGGCGGAAGATACCGTATCATAGACTTTGCTCTCTCAAACATGGTCAATTCCGGCATCACGACCGTAGGCGTAATAACCAAGCAAAACTATCAGTCGCTCATGGATCATCTCGGTACGGGTAAAGACTGGGATCTTGCAAGAAAGGAAGGGGGCCTTATTTTGCTTCCCCCTTACAGCGACGAGTCCGAAACATTGTATAAGGGCAGGCTTGAAGCGCTCAAGGGTGCAACTTCTTTCCTTAAAAAATGCAAGCAGGACTATGTTGTGCTTTCGGACAGCGATTCGGTTTACAAGCTTGACTACAGCGACGTTATAAGATTCCACGAAGAAAAGAATGCCGACCTTACGCTCGTATATCACGAACACAAGGTCTCCAAATCCCGCTACTACGTTACGTTTGACACGGATAAGGACGGCAGGATAAACGATCTGTGCATAAATCCCGTTGCAAGGGGAGTCAAGAAAAATTATATAAATGTAATGGTTGCGCGCACGTCCTTCCTGCTCAACCTCATTCAGGATGCGATCCAGCACGGCTATACCAGCTTCGGCAGGGACATACTTGTTCCCGGCGTTAAAAACATGAAGCTCTACGGCTATAAGATGGAAGGCTACTACGCAAACATCGATTCGTTGGTGGCTTACTTCAACTCCAACATGGATCTCCTTAAAAAGGATATCCGCAATGAAATTTTCGGCGACAGGGACGTCTACACAAAGGTGAACGACAGCGCTCCCGCCAAGTTCACGGATACGGCGATAGTTAAAAATTCGCTCATATCCGACGGCTGCCTTATAGAGGGTACCGTTGAAAACTGCATACTTTTCCGCGGCGTCAAGATAGGCAAGGGCGCAGTCGTTAAAAATTGCATCCTTATGACGGATAACTATGTCGGGCACGATTGCAATCTTGCGTATGTCGTCAGCGATAAAAATTCCATCATCAGGGACAACAGGGTGCTTGCCGGCTGTGAAATACAGCCTTACTTTATAGGCAAAGGCTCGCTCATCTGACGATAAAGCGGGGGTTATACAAATGGCGGAAAATATTACGGAAAATAACGTTGTGACGGCGGAAAAGAAGAGGGGAGGAGTACGCATAGCGTCTGCTCATCATGTTCGCCGTAAGGTGACCGCCGCGGCAAACGCGGTAAAGGAGGCTGAGGTGCCCGTTAAGACAGAAAACGTCGCAATGAGCGACAAGAAGAAAATATTATTCGTTGCATCGGAATGCACGCCCTTCATTCAGACGGGCGGGCTTGCGGAAGTTGTAGGCTCACTTTCCAAAGCTCTTGCGGCAAGCGGAAAGTTTGACGTCCGCGTCGTCGTTCCCATGTATTCCGACATCAAGTGGGAGTATAAGCAGCAATTCAACTATATAGGCAATATCTATGTGCCCCTCGCTTGGAGGAACCAGTACTGCGGTATCTTTACCTATGAAAAAGACGGGGTGACTTTCTATTTCCTCGACAACGAATTTTACTTTAAGCGTCCCGGCTGCTACGGCTATTTTGACGACGGCGAAAGGTTTGCGTTCTTCTCGCGCAGCGTACTTGAAATAATGCCGTTCATCAACTTCTATCCGGACATAATGCACTGCCATGACTGGCAGGCGGCGCTCGCAGCCATCTACCTTAAAACAAATTATTGTTTCAGGCCCGAATATCAGTTCATAAGGGCACTGTTCACCATTCACAATATAGAATATCAGGGCATATATTCTATGGATATACTCAGCGACCTGTTCGATATCTACGGCACTTATGCCGGGCTCGTTGAATATAACCACTGCATAAACCTTATGAAGGGCGCCATAGAATGCTGCGAAAGATTTTCTACCGTCAGCCCTACCTATGCTGAGGAGATCAAAAATCCCTATTATTCGCACGGGCTCGATCCTATCATACGCAAAAACGAGTTCAAACTTTGCGGCATTTTAAACGGCATCGACGATATCGGATACAATCCCAAATACGATAAGCATCTGTTTGCGCCCTATTCGTCGGAAGATTTTGCAGGCAAAAAGGTATGCAAGTCCGAATTGCAGCGTATGCTCGGCCTGTATGACAGTGCCGATACGCCCATTATCGCAATGATATCCCGCCTTGCCGCGCATAAGGGGCTCGATCTTGTAACCACGGTAATTGACGAGATATTGCAGGACGATGTGCAGTTTGTTCTCCTCGGGACGGGTGAATCGCACTTTGAAGGCTGGTTTGCCGACCTTGCAAGGCGCTATCCCGGAAAGGTGAGCGCGAACATAATGTTCAACGGTGATCTGTCGCGTAAGATCTATTCGGGTGCAGATATATTTCTTATGCCTTCCAAATCGGAGCCCTGCGGCCTTTCCCAGATGATCGCATGCCGCTACGGCACTCTGCCCGTCGTAAGGGAAACGGGCGGGCTTAAAGACAGTATCCGCCCGCTGGAAAACGGCTATACGTTCACCAATTACAACGCTCACGACATGATGTACGTTGTAAGGGAGGCGATCGCCGACTACAGGAATAAAGAAAAGTGGGCGGGGCTGATGTACCGTGCCGCCACGACTGATTTCAGCTGGAACAAGTCGGCAGGCAAATATGAAGAGCTTTATTTTGATATGCTCAGGTATTGAGCTTGCCTGATTTAAAATTTTTTGATATAATCGTTATATGTAAATCGGCAAAGACCTTTCTCTTTTCGGAAAGGTCTTTGCATGGTGATAATTTTATTTTACTGTGAAAAGGAGATAAAGGTTTAGAATGAGTGCAGCTATTACAGAAAAGGAAGTCAAGGAGGCAATAAAGGGCAAACTTTCGCGCTATTTCGGCGTGAGCCCTACCGAGGCTTCTGAAGAGCAGATGTATAAAGCTGTGGTAATGAGCGTCAGGGATATACTTCTTGAAAAGAGGCAGCAGTTTTCCAAAAAAGTTAAGGCAAAGCGCGCTAAGCGCGTCTATTACCTCTGCATGGAATTTCTTCTTGGCAGGTCTCTTAAAAACAGCCTGTATAACCTCAGCGCAACCGATGTTTATAAAAAAGTAGTATCTTCTTACGGCTTTGATCTTGACAGCCTTTATGAACTTGAACCGGATGCAGGCCTCGGCAACGGCGGCCTGGGCAGGCTGGCAGCCTGCTTTATGGATGCGCTTGCAACAGGCAACTACCCGGCGATGGGATTCTCTCTCCGCTATGAATTCGGTCTCTTTAAGCAGAAGATCGTAGACGGCTGGCAGATAGAGCTCCCCGACGTATGGCTGCCCGGCGGCGAAGCCTGGCTCACCAACAGGAGCGACAAATCGTTTGTTGTAAGGTTTGACGGCCAGATCCAGGAAAAGTGGACAAAGTACGGCATGCAGATCGACTATGTCAACTGCAACGAGATAGAGGCGATAGCCTACGATATGATGGTGTCCGGAAAAGACAGCGACGCCGTGTCCGTGCTCAGGCTGTGGAAAGCTAAGCCTGCGCAGGACTTCAATATGAAACTCTTTTCGCAGGGTGAATATTACCAGGCGATGAGTGAAGACAACGACGCCGATCTCATCACCAAGGTGCTGTACCCTGCAGACAATCATGAAGGCGGCAAATCGTTGAGGCTCAAACAGCAGTATTTCCTGTGTTCGGCGTCGATGCAGAACATCGTTTCCGATCATAAACGCAGGTATGGCAGCTTGAGGGATCTGCCCAAGATGGCGGCTATCCACCTTAACGACACTCATCCGGCGATGGCTATACCCGAGCTGATGAGGATACTTGTAGACGATAACTTCTTCAATTGGGAAGACGCATGGGCTATAACTACCGCGACATGCGCATATACCAACCATACCGTGCTTGCCGAAGCGCTTGAAACGTGGTCGGAAGACCTCGTGCGCAGAAAGGTTCCCCGTATCTATTCTATAATACAGGAGATCAACAGGCGCATGTGCGAAGACCTGTGGAAGAGATATCCCGGCGAGTGGGGCAAGATCTCACGCATGGCGATACTTGAATACGACAAGGTCAAGATGGCGAACCTCTCCGTGTACGGCGGCCACAAGGTGAACGGCGTTTCTGCTCTTCACAGCGAAATAATCAAACAGTCGGTATTTAAGGATTTCTATGATTATTCGCCCGAAAAGTTCACAAACGTCACCAACGGCATAGCGCACAGAAGATGGCTCTGCCAGTCCAACCCCGAACTTTGCGAACTTTTGAACGACTGCATAGGCAACGGATACGTGCTCAATGCCGCGGTACTTGCCGATTTTAAAAAGTTTAAGGATGATTCCTCGGTATTAAAACGCCTGGATGAAATAAAGCGCATCAAAAAACAGCAATTTGCCGAATACGCATTTAAAAAACAGGGCGTGCTGATCGATCCCGATACAATATTCGACGTTCAGGCAAAGCGGCTTCACGAATATAAGCGCCAGCTTTTGAATGCGCTCAACATAATAGACAGCTATCTTGATCTTAAAGAAAATCCCGACCTTGCCGTACAGCCCAAGACGTATATATTCGGCGCGAAGGCCGCTCCCGGATATCAGATGGCAAAGAACATTATCAAACTTATCAACTTCCTTGCCGAAGATATCAAAAAGGATAAAAAGATCAACGAAAAACTCAACGTCGTATACATGGAAGACTATAACGTGACCATGTCCGAAAAACTCATGCCTGCGTCCGAAGTTTC
>CALVPV010000052.1 GCA_944353935.1 uncultured Clostridia bacterium
GGGCGCGACGGCTTTGTCTCCCGCAGGGACGATGCCGCGGACGGCGGCTCCGTTCCGTCCGCGTTTAACGACGTTTCACGTGAGCTCACGCGCGGTAACAATGTTCCTCAGGACGAGAGCGGCAGGGCTGCCGATATCGGCCGCAGGAGCAGTCCCTATGCGTTGGAACCCGATCGGGACGGCCCTTCAAGGACTGACAGGCTCTCCGACGGCATCACGGGCAGGGGGGACGGCATAGATGAACTCGGTGAAAACCGCCGCATTGCGGGGTTCGGCGACGCTGCGGATGCGGTGCGCGGTTCACGGCAGGACGGCGCCCCTTCCGGTACATCAAATGACATTTCATCTATATTCTCTGCCTCCAACTCACGGCTGGGCGAGAACAGGATAGAGCCCGACATGTCCCGCCTGAGCGGCGGGAGGGATGTTAGCAAGGCAGGCCTCTTTGACGATGACGGCGCGGACGATGAAGACGATGCCCCGATATTCGGCGGAAGGAGGGGGGATGGCCCTTCCCTTTCCGGCATGCCGGCGGCGACGGAACAGCCTGTAAGGGAACCGCTCGTTCCCGCTGCCAAGGCGCCCGTACCCGAAAAGCCGGCGGAAGAGAAGAAGCCTCCGCATGTATGGAAAAAGTATGTGCGCCCCTCGCTCGACCTTTTGGAGGACTACCCCGAGCAGAACGCATCCGACTCCATGGACGTGGAAGAGAGCAAACGCATAATAGTCGAAACGCTCGAAGGGTTCAAGATAGAATGCGAGGTGTCCGACGTGGTCGTCGGCCCCGCGATAACCAGGTTTGACGTTATAATCAAAGACCGCACCAATATAAAGGCGTCTTTAAGATACAGGGAATCGATAGCGATGGCGCTCAAAAAGGAGAACGTCAACGCATATCTCAACTACTCCAAGGGCGCGCTCTCCATAGAAGTGCCTAACAGCCACCGCAGCGTCGTGGGGCTCAAGGGTATGATGCTCTCGTCTTCGTTCAAGAATGCAAAGGTAAATTCCCTTACGTTTGCGCTCGGCAAGAATGTAGAGGGAACCTGCATCTGCCCCGATATAACAAAGATGCCTCACCTTCTCGTAGCGGGTACAACGGGCAGCGGTAAATCCATCTGCCTGAGCTCGCTGCTCATCAGCCTTTTGTACAAGTACGGGCCGGAGGAGTTGCGCTTTATACTCGTAGACCCCAAACAGGTCGAATTTATCTCCTACGACAAGCTGCCTCATTTAATGATAAACGAAATAATCTACGATGTGGACAAGGCGATAAAGGCGCTCAACTGGGCAATAAAGGAGATGGAGCGCCGCTACACGCTGTTCAAAGACATGACCGAGACGGGCGAAAATGCCAAGGGTCACATCAAGGTGGCTACAAAGGACGTAAACGAATACAACTCTCACCTTGAAGACGGGCTTGAAAAACTGCCCAAGATAGTCATCGTGCTCGACGAATTCGGCGACCTCATGTTGCAGGCGAAAAAGGATATAGAGAGCCGCATAATAAAGCTCGTGCAAAAGGCGCGCGCGGCGGGCATACACCTCATACTTGCGACGCAGCGTCCCTCCGTGGACTGCATAACGGGACTTATAAAATCCAACCTGCCCACAAGGATAGGCTTTAAAGTGGGCTCCTTTGACGACTCGCGCACGATATTCGACGTGGGCGGCGCCGAAAAATTGCTCGGCAAGGGCGACATGTACTTCCGCTCGGCAGAGCGTCCCGACCTCATGCGTATACAGGGCTGTTTTGTAGACACCCCCGAAGTCCAAAGGGTCACCGACTTTATAAAGGAGCACAACGAAACATATTTCGACCAGAGCGTGTCCGACTTTATAAATACCGTAGAGGAGCCCGAACAGTCCGGCAGCCTTGCCGAAGGTGCGGATTCCCCGGAAGAGACAAAGATAGACGACACGTTCATAAGGGCGCTCAAATACTGCGTGATGCAGAACGCCGCGTCCGTCTCCATGATACAGCGCCGCTTCCCCATCGGCTACATAAAGGCATGCAAGATAGTTGACTGGATGGAGAACATGAACTACATAACAAAGTCCGAAGGTTCCAAATCGCGCAAGGTATTGCTTTCGCAGGAGGAATTCTTTAACACATACGGTGACGTGGATGACTGATCTTACCCGCAAAAAGTACGGGCTAATTTCGCTCGGGTGCGATAAAAACAGGGTGGATGCCGAAAAGCTGCTCGCACGGATAAAGGAGCGCGGCTGCGCGCTCACAAACGACATAGAGGAGGCGCAGGTGCTTATAATAAACACCTGCTCCTTTCTTGCGGATTCGCGCAGAGAGGCTATAGAGACGATAATCGAATGCGCGCAGTACAAGTCAAAAAATCTTGAAAAGATAGTCGTCACGGGCTGCCTTCCGCAAAAGTTCATAGCCGAGATCTATGACAGCCTCACCGAGGCGGACGTGTTTTTGGGCACCTATGACTACGATATGTTCTTTGAGGCGCTCGAAGAGGCGTATAAAAACGGAAGGAGCAACTTTACCGGCAGCGGAAAGGACGTGTTCACCTGCAAAAGGGTGGTGACTACTCCGCTGCACTACGCATACCTTAAAATTGCCGACGGCTGCAACAACAGGTGCACCTATTGCCTCATACCCAAAATACGCGGCGCCTATTTTTCCTATCCGATGGAGGAGCTTGTAAAAGAGGCGGAGGAATTGGGGGAGGTATCCGAACTCATACTCGTGGCGCAGGATGTCACCCGCTACGGTATCGACCTCTACGGCGAAAAAAAACTTTGTGAAATTTTACAAAAGCTGACAGCACTTGTCAACATTAATAGTGTAAGATTGCTGTACTGCTATCCTGAGATGATAGACGACGCTCTCATATCCGAAATAGCCGGCAATCCCAAGATAATAAAATATCTGGACATCCCCTTTCAGCACAGCGAAGACAGGGTGCTTAAAATGATGAACAGAAGGGGCACGCGCCAAAGCTATCTGGAGCTTATAGCCAAACTGCGCGCACGCATCCCGGGTATAGCCATACGCTCTACGTTCATATGCGGCTTTCCGACCGAAACAGATGAGGAGAGTGCCGCGCTCGGCGAATTTTTAAGGCAGGCAAGGTTGGATAACTGCGGCTTTTTTGCCTATTCGCGTGAAGAGGGCACGCCCGCATACAGGATAAAGGGACAGATCCCCGCCGCGGTAAAAAGGAAGCGCGTCAAGGCTATGTACGAGATCCAGCGTGAAATATCGCTTGAAAGGATGCAGGGATTTAAGGGCAAAAAGCTGCGCGTGCTGTGCGACGGCATAGATGAAGAGTTGGGCTGTTTTCACGGCAGGGCGTATTTTTCCGCACCGGACATAGACGGCGAGGTGTTTTTTAACGCCGCCCACGCCGAACAGGGAAAGTATTACGACGTGTACATAGAGCGTGCGGACAGCTATAATTTATACGGAAGGACGGAGGACTACGCGGAATGAATGAAGAGTACGGTGAGAACAAGCCTGAAGCGCAGGAGGAAGAAAAATTCGCCGGAGATAAATTTTACGCTTTTGCTAAGGGCAAGGGCGTGATGAACCTGCCCAACAAGCTCACGATCAGCCGCATGGTGATGATACCGCTCTTCGTGCTTTTCTTCTATCTGGATTTCACCGCGCATTTTTTTGTAGCGCTTGCCGTATTTGCCGCCGCGTCGCTCACCGACTTGTTCGACGGTAAGATAGCAAGAAAGTACGGCCTTGTCACAAATTTGGGTAAATTCCTCGATCCAATAGCCGATAAGGTGCTGGTATCCACGGCGTTCATATTGTTTTTGACCGCTCCGTGGGTATTTGGCGGCTTTCTCGGCAGCTGGGCGGTGATAGTGGCTGGGTGCGGCGTCGCGCTCATCCTTGCGCGCGAGATCATCATAAGCGGATTCCGCATGGTGGCGGCGGATGCCGGCGTCGTAATTGCGGCGGATAAATTCGGCAAATACAAGACGGTGTTTCAGGATGCGTCCGTAGTCGTGCTTTTAATAAGCGCGGGCGTCACCGAGCTCACCACAGGCGTTGCGGCGCAGGCGATAAATTACGTCGGGCTCATTCTTTTTGCCGCCGCCATCGTGCTTACGGTGCTCTCCGGCGTCAATTATATTGTTAAAAATATAGGCATTTTAAAAAGATGATAAAAAACTGCCTCGTCGTTTTAAAAAACAAAAAGATATATTCCGAAGTTCCCGTATATAATCCGTGCTTGAAGGCGTTCGCCTCCGAGGGGCTCTATTTCGATAAGATATCCGTCATCGGGTATGACTGTTCGCGCGATATCGTTTCGCAGCTGAAGGACTGCCGCGAAAATTTCGGCAGCACCGTCATTCTCTGTCCGCAGTCGATGGAAAAAGCGCTTAAGGATTTTCTTATGCCGCTGTACGGCGGCACGTTCGATATGTCGTGCGCAATGGAGGGGGACGGGTACGGCGTATATATGTATTTTTCCGACGGCGCGAATGCCGCGTCGTTGACTCAGATCGCGGCTCGCGTTGCCGGCAGGTACGGTAAAAAGTTCGGCAGGTCGTATATAAAGACGGTGGGTGCTCCCCGCGCGGAGATATTGAAGGCGGTCGAAAGGGCAAAAAAGGTAAACCCCGCCCTTGAGTGCAATATCTATGAGAGCTACGGCGACTGTACCATAGAGATAGTGTATTCCGAGAGCGACTCTAAAATGGCGGTGGACGAGGTCGTCCGCGTCTTTGCGTCCGCTTTGGAGAGCTATATCTATGCGCTTGAGGACATCACGCTCGAAGAGCGGCTGTTTCAGCTTTTAAAGCTACGCAGGATGAAGATATCCTGTGCGGAATCGTTCACGGGCGGCGGCATCGGCAGGCGGCTCGTGGATGTGCCGGGCATAAGCGAAGTGTATTTTGAAGGGCTGAATACCTATGCCAACCTGTCCAAACAGGAGCGGCTGGGGGTAGACGAAATGACGATCAGGTCTGCCGGCGCGGTATCTGCCGAGACGGCGTTTGAAATGGCCGAAGGGCTCGTCCGCCGCGGGCATTGCGACGTATCCGTCGCCACCACCGGTATAGCGGGGCCCAAGTCTGACAATACCAATAAGCCGGTGGGGCTCTGCTATATAGCCGTAGGGCTCAGGGACGGCGTATCTGTTTTTAAATATAACCTTTCGGGCGACAGGAAGAGCATAACGGAGACGGCGATAAATTACGCGCTGTTCCTTGTGTATAAAAAAATAAAGTAAAAAACCTTTCAGGAGAATATAATGAACGAAGAAAAACTTAAAGCGCTCAATTCTACCATTGCCATGATAGAAAAAAATTACGGCAAGGGCGCAATTATGAAGCTCGGCGACGCAACGGTCAACACCGACCTTGAAGTTATCCCCACGGGCTGCCTTTCGCTCGACCTCGCCCTCGGCGTGGGCGGCGTTCCCCGCGGCAGGATAATGGAGATCTACGGCCCCGAATCCTCCGGTAAAACTACCGTTGCCCTTCATATAATAGCCGAAGCTCAAAAGCGCGGCGGCGTCGCCGCCTTCATCGATGCCGAGCATGCTCTTGACGCCGTCTATGCCAAAAATCTGGGCGTAAATACCGATGAGCTCTATATCTCTCAGCCGGATACGGGCGAGCAGGCACTCGACATCTGCGAGTCGCTCGTCCGTTCAAGTGCGGTGGACGTCATCGTGGTAGACTCCGTCGCCGCGCTCACCCCCAAGGCGGAGATAGAGGGCGATATGGGCGATTCTCACGTCGGGCTGCTTGCAAGGCTCATGTCGCAGGCCCTGAGAAAGCTCACCGCCATAACCAGCCGTTCCAAGACGTGCGTCATCTTTATAAACCAGCTGCGTGAAAAGGTGGGCGTCATGTTCGGCAATCCCGAAACTACCCCGGGCGGCCGCGCGCTCAAATACTTTGCATCCCTTCGCTTGGATATAAGAAAGGCCGACAGCCTTAAAGACGGCGACGGCATCATAGGCAACCGCACCAAGTGCAAAGTGGTAAAGAACAAAGTGGCGCCTCCCTTCAGGGTGGCTGAATTTGACATCATCTACGGCAAGGGCATCTCTCAGGAGGGCTGCCTTATTGACCTCGGCGTGGAATTCGGCGTGCTCAAAAAGAGCGGCGCGTGGTTCAGCTATAAGGACGACAAGGTGGCTCAGGGCAGGGAGAAGATGAGGGATTATCTCATCAACAATCCCGAAGTCAAGCAAGAGGTGGAAGCCGCCATACGCGAAGAATATAAACTCATTCAGGAGAAAAAGGCGTGATGCGCCACGGTTTTATAAAAGTCTGCGTCGCCACCCCGGAGATAAAGGTGGCGGACGTAACATATAACGTAAAAAGTATCTGCGCGTCGGCAAACAAGGCGGCAGAGGCGGGCGCGCAGCTTGTAGTCTTTCCCGAACTGTGCCTTACGGGCTACACGTGCGGCGATCTTTTCAATCAGCGCGCCCTTTCAAACGGCGTGCTCAAGGCGATCGAAGACCTTAAAAAGCGCCTCCCCGCGGGTCCTCTCGTATTTGTGGGCGTGCCTTTGGAAAGGGACGGCAGGCTGTACAACTGCGCCGTTGCTTTTTGCGGCGGGGAAGTCCTTGGCGTCGTGCCTAAATCATGTATACCTAATTACGGCGAATTTTACGAACGCCGCCATTTTTCGCCTTCGCCGGAAGAAGTGGGGCATATAGCCCTCTGCGGTCAGAGCGTGCCGTTCGGCGCGGACATAGTTTTCCGTGCGGGCAACATGCCGTTGTTTACCGTCTCCTGCGAAATTTGCGAAGACCTCTGGGTGCCCATGCCCCCGTCGGTGCGCCACGCGCTCGCCGGGGCGAACATTATCGTGAATCTCTCCTGTTCGGACGAGATCGCGGGAAAGGCGGAATACAGAAGAAGCCTTGTAAAGATGCAGTCGTCCAAGCTCATCGGCGGCTATGTCTACTGTGATGCGGGCGACGGCGAAAGCACTACCGACATGGTCTTTGCAGGCCATAACCTCATCTGCGAAAACGGCACTCTGCTTGCCGAAAGCAAGCTGTTTGAAAACGGGCTCACGTTCGCCGATATCGATGCGGACAAGCTCGATATAGAAAGGCGGCGCTGTGCAAGCACATATTTTTGCGGGGAAAGTTCCTGCCATACAGACGTGTATTTTACCGCGTCGGAGAGCACGGCGGAGGTGGAGCGCGAATTTCCGCGCCTTCCGTTCGTTCCCAAGAGCGGCGAACGCCTTGCCCGCCGTACCGAGCTGATCTTAAATTTACAGACGATGGGGCTCGTAAAGCGCCTTAAACATACGGGCGCAAAGACGGCGGTGATAGGCATCTCCGGCGGGCTGGATTCGGCGCTTGCGCTGCTCGTCACCTGCCGCGCGTTTAAAAAACTGTGCAGGGATGCCAAGGATATCATTGCCGTTACTATGCCCGGGTTCGGCACGACCGGCAAGACGCTCAAAAGTTCGGTCGATCTCACTTCCGCGCTGGGCGTCACGTTAAAAAAAGTAGATATAACGGCAAGCGTGTCAAGGCATTTTGAAGATATCGGGCACGATCCCGCCGTGCTCGACGTCACGTATGAAAATGCTCAGGCAAGGATGCGCACGCTCATCCTTATGGATATCGCCAACAAGACGGGCGGGCTCGTCGTAGGTACGGGCGATCTCAGCGAGCTTGCGCTCGGCTGGGCGACCTATAACGGCGATCACATGTCCATGTATGCCGTAAATTCAGGCGTGCCCAAGACGCTCGTAAAGCACCTTATAGGCTTTGAAGCGCGCCGCCTTGGCGGCGACGCGGAAAAGACGCTCGGCGTCATCCTCGATACCGATATCAGCCCCGAATTGTTGCCTCCCGACAAATCTGGTGAAATAGCGCAGAAGACGGAGGATATAATAGGCCCTTACGAACTGCACGACTTTTTCCTTTACTATGCCGTGCGCTGGGGTTTTTCGCCCGAAAAGGTGCGCTACATCGCGCGCATAGCCTTTGCGGGGGCATATCCCGAAGAGGTCATAGATAAGTGGCTAAAAAATTTTTACCGCCGTTTTTTTGCACAGCAGTTCAAGCGCTCCTGCATACCGGACGGCGTGAAAGTCGGTACGGTGACGCTTTCGCCGCGCGGCGATTGGAGGATGCCGTCGGATGCGTGCGCAGCGCTCTGGCTGGATGAAATCGAATAATACAATGCAGGTTAAAAAACGGGCAGGATCTCTGTCCGTTTTTTGTAACGGGTGTAAAGTATTTGCAAAGTATTTCAATAAAAAAACCACGATACGTTGACTTTATATGCAATTTGTTGTAAAATAAATTAGGATATTACTTATCCTGCATATAGTGCGCTTTTTTGCGCCGTGCAGGGTCGTATATATTACAAAATTATCAGGAGGCTTACATGAATTTACTCGGCATAAGCTCCCTGTTTCTCGCAAGCGACGTCGCCGTGATAGGCCTTGGCATTGCCCTCGGCGTTGTTGCGCTTGCAGCCGTAGCAGTTACCGTGCTTTTTATAATGCACAAAAAAAAGGTAAAGAAGGCAGAGCTCGAACTCGGCGAGGCGTCTGAAAGGGCAAAAAAGATAGTTGCCGACGCTCAGGCCGAAAGTAAAGCTCTTAAAAAAGAAGCCATATTGGAGGCAAAGGAACAGGAACTTAAACTCAGGAACGACTTCGAACGCGAAAGCAAGGAAAAGAGGGCTGAACTTGCAAAACAGGAACAGCGCCTCACGCAGAGGGAAGACAAC
Organism: uncultured Clostridia bacterium; assembly: GCA_944353935.1. Classification (GTDB taxonomy): domain Bacteria; phylum Bacillota; class Clostridia; order Christensenellales; family Borkfalkiaceae; genus Coproplasma. The sequence continues at coordinate 8,716 of CALVPV010000052.1, forward strand.
CTCGACAAGAGGGAGGACGCCCTTACAAAGAAGTCGGACGCTCTCGAAAAGCAAAAGAACGAACTTGCCGGCAGGGAGCAGGAGATCAAAAAGACGCAGGACAAGATCAATCATCAGCACGAACTGATGGTGCAGGAGCTGGAAAAGGTCGCTCAGCTCACCAAAGAAGAGGCAAAGACGCTGCTCACCAACGAGATACTTGACGAGACGCGCCACGACGTTGCCCTTCAGGTTAGGAACATCGAACAGACCGCCAAGGAAGAGGCTGCCAACGAGGCAAAGAAGATTATCACCCTTGCCATACAGCGCTGCGCCGCCGACCATACGTCTGAATCGACGGTCTCTACCGTATCCCTTCCCAGCGACGACATGAAGGCGAGGATAATAGGCAGGGAGGGCAGGAACATACGCGCCCTTGAAAATGCCACGGGCATAGAGTTCATTATAGACGACACGCCCGAAGTTGTCATCCTTTCGGGGTTTGACCCCATCCGCAGGGAAGTGGCAAGGCTCGCGCTCGAAAAACTTATCGCGGACGGCAGGATACATCCCGCCCGCATAGAAGAGACCGTTGAAAAGGTCAAAAAGGAGCTCGATCAGGAGATAAAGCAGGCGGGCGAGAGCGCAATGTTCGAAGTCGGCATATTCGGGCTTCATCCCGAACTTATCAAACTTATAGGCAGGCTCAAGTACAGGACGAGCTACGGCCAAAACGTATACAGGCACTCGATAGAAGTCGCGCTGCTTGCCGGGCTCATGGCCCAGGAACTCGGCCTTGACGTCAACTTTGCCAAGCGTGCGGGGTTGCTGCACGATATAGGCAAGGCGGTCGATCACGA
>CALVPV010000053.1 GCA_944353935.1 uncultured Clostridia bacterium
GTAAAGGGACGAACGAGGCATTTCATAGCACAGCGGATACCCGCTGTGCGTGCCGAAGTGAGATGAGTGAGCGCAAATGTCAGCGCGCGAACGGTGACAGAGCCGCCATGCGGTTACCTTAATGGCGGCGAGACGACCGCACCATATCTTGTCCCCCTTTTGTAAAGGGGGAATTAAAGGGGGATATATAAAACATCTTGCCTTATTATAAATCAGTAAGCAAAATAATATGGTGCAGTTTAATATGATCCCACCTTGGCGGACTCATAAATATTCGCCCGCCCGTCCTCCCTTTAGCAAGGGAGGCAAGACCGAAAGCGTTGTCACATATAACCTACCGGCGCGGCAAATTTGCCGCGCCACCTCCCTTTTTAAAGGGAGGCAAGGGACAGTTGGCCTTTAGCAAAGGAGACAAGTACGCAAATACTCTGTAAACATAAAAGACAGGGATGGCAAAAAGCCGTCCCTGTCTTTTACATAAACTGCTAATAATTAAGGCATATGTGCGGGTCAATCATATTTTTACTGCCTGCCGCCAAACTGCGGAAGACCGTTGAACGCACCGCCGTAATACATCTTTTCAAGATTTTGCAATTCCCTGGGCTGCCCGTCCGAAACGCGGGTCACCCTGCTCCCGCCGCCGTCGAAATCGAATGTATAGATCTGATCGGGGCGCAAAAGGGACGTCTTCATAAGGTGTGTGGAATGGGTGGCGAATATCAGCTGGGAATTTGCCGAATTTTTCATAAAATATTCCACGAGCGACGCCGAAAGAGCCGTATGGAAGTTGGCGCCGAAGTCGTCCACGACCAGCATGCCGCCGTATGAAATAACTTCAAGATAGCCGGGCAGCATATTCAAAAGCACCTTATTGCCGAGCGATTCAAGCGCAAACGGCACCAAAAGGTCGGTACCCGAATGATGTACAAGTATCCTGCCCCCGTTGCCGTTGTCCCTGTACACCAGCCGTATGTTGAGCCCCGCCCCTTCAAAAAAGGCGTTTATGCCGTCCACCCCATTAAGGTGAACATATTCCGAAAGGGTGACGGCGTCCCGCGCGGAAACTACAAGGTTGCTGAACGCATTGAAGTACACGGTGGACTGCAGATAGCCGAACATCTTTGCAAGCGCGGGAAAGCGCTCGAATTTGGTCTCCGCATAAAAGCGTTTTAAGATGAGCGAACGCTCTTCCACCTCCCCGCTGCCGTAAAAATTACCGTTGCCGAGCGATGTGCGCGCACCGCGGTCTATCCTGTCGAGCAGCGTCTGGCCGTTAAGCACGACCTTTTCGCTCCTCACCCTGCCTTCGCGGTCAAAGGACAGCGAATACGTCACCTTGTCGTGCCCGAACCTGAAGGTGTACTCCATCTCCATATACTTTTCATCGGAAAAGGAGCAGAAGTTCACAGGCATGTTGGTGCCAGAGTCGTCGAACAGCAGATATAAGAGCGCGCTCACGGCGGCTATGACGTTAGACTTGCCCGTGGCGTTGCCGCCAACGAACATGCACGACTTTACCACGCCGTCTTTTACGTTGCTGTCCTTGAGCTTTGAATACTTTGTGGCGGCAAAGTCTATAACAGTGCCTTCCTTAAAAGTCCTGAAGTTTTTTAACCTTATTTTTGTGAGCATCTTTTGTACTTCCCAAAATTTTGTAATAATTTTACCGCGGTATAATACGCAACGGTAATTTTTTTACATTTTTATTATACCAGCATTGCTCGCCGCAGTCAACATAAATTCGAAAATTTGCCGAATGAAAAAAGTATGCAAAAACATTATTTATAAACGGACGCCGCCGCGCGCATTCCTGCGCGCGGCGGCGTGAACCAAAACATACGGGCGCGCTTACAGCCTGCGCGGCGCCGTTCTTTTTACCATCACTTCGTGCATGGCTATCATCAGGGCAAGAAAGACGGCAAGGTATGCCGGCAGCACGGAGGGCGTCACGGCGTCCACGAGCACGCCGAACAGCGGCGACGCCAGCCCGCCGATGTACGCAAATGCCATCTGAAAGCCTATCATCTGCTGAGACCTGTCCGCGCCGAATATAGTGGGCGTGGAATGGATTATGCACGGGTATACGGGCGCACAGCCCAGCCCGAGCACGGTAAAGCCTGCGATCGCGGCGGCACCGAACGGCAGCGCCACGAGCGCCACTCCTGCAAGTATCAGCGTATACCCGTAGCGGATGAGCGCCCTGTCAGAAAATTTAAAAGTGAGAAAGCCGTTTATGCCCCTGCCCGCCGTTATGCCTATAAAGAACAGGCTGGCAAACATTGCGGCGCGCTCTTCCGAAAACCCGTTGTGCGCTATCATATAACTGCTCGCCCACAGCATTGCGGTCTGTTCGAGCGCGCAGTAACAAAAAAAGCACAAAAGGCATGCCACCGCGCCCTTTGTTGCCAACACCTCTTTAAAAGAACTTCCGCGCGCCGTTTTTTGCACGGTCGCCGCGCACTTTTCCTCTGCGCACTTTTCCTCCGCGCCGTCCCCTTCCGTGCATTTGTCGGCGGCGTCGGGCAGGGGTGCGGCGACCCGACCTCTCCCCTTATTCCAGACAGGGAGGCTCAAAAATACCAATACCGCTATGGCGGCCTGCACGGCGGCGACTATCATATAGCCGCGGCTCCAGCTTCCGCCCGATATGGCGTAGCTCATTATATACGGGCTCACAGCGGCTCCCACTCCCCACATGCAGTGCAGCCAGCTCATATGGCGGCTCTTTAAATGCAGCGCCACGTAATTATTCAGCGCCGCATCCACGCCGCCCGCGCCCAGCCCGTAGGGTATGGCGGCAAGCACCAGCATCCAAAAACGCGTGCTGACCGAAAAGAAGAACAGCGCCGCCGCCGTGACCGCCACGGACACCGCCGTCACGACGCCCGCGCCGAACCTCTTTGTCACCCTGTCGCTCATAAGGCTGGAGATTATCGTGCCGACACCTATTATTATGGAAATTATGCTCGCATATCCCAGGGGCGCGCCGAGCTGCACGCTCATCACCGGCCAAGCCGCCCCGAGCAGGGAATCGGGCAAGCCGAGGCTTATAAAACTCAAATAAATTACAGCTATCAAAAGTCCGAACATAGAGGCAATTAAAAAGTGCGCGAAGCGGCGCCCGCGCACGGTGACGTTATTTTATAAGGTCGGAAAGTTTTTTGGAACTCAAAAAATTCATTATGACTTCGTCCAGCTCCTTCCACAGCGGCAGCGAGAGGCAGTTTGCCGCGTTTTCGCACGGGACGTCCGAATAGAGGCAGGATACGGGCGCAAGCGGGCCCTCCGCAGCTACTATTATCTCGCCCACGGAACATTCTTCGGCAGGCTTTGCAAGGCGGTAACCGCCGCTCTTGCCGCGCGCGCTGAGGACAAGCCCCGCGGAAGACAGCGGCCCCATCACCGCTTCAAGGTATTTTACGCTCTCATGCTGGCGCTCGGCTATATCGGTGAGCGATATATTGCCGCCGTCGCTGTGCTGGGCGAGGTCTATCATTACTTTAAGGGCGTTGCGTCCCTTTGTAGTTATCATCATAATAAATCAACCGCCGTACTCTATCATTTTTTCTATGCACTTTACAGCCGCAAGGCGCATACCCTCTTCCATTTCAATGACCTCGCCGCCCTCACCGCGCACCGCGTCGTACACGTCCGAAAGCGTCGTCACCTTCATATTGTGGCACAACAGGTCTTTTGAAAGGGGATAAAACTTCTTTTGCGGGCACCTGAACTGCAGGTGCTGCACTATGGCGTTTTCCGTGCCTATTATAAATTCTTTGGCATCCGACTTTTCGGCAAAGTCCATTATGCCGGAAGTGGAGCCCACGTAGTCGGCAAGCTCGGTGACTTCCGGGCGGCATTCGGGGTGGACGAGGAAGAGCGCGCCCGGATGGGCGGCCTTTGCCTTTAACACGTCGGCACGGGTCATCTTGGCGTGGGTGGGACATCCGCCGGACACGAGCTTGAAATTCTTTTCCGGTATCTGCTTTTTTACATACGTGCCCAGATTGATGTCGGGGATAAATATGATATCCTTTGCAGGTATCGCGCGGCATATCTTCACCGCGCTCGAAGAGGTGACGCATACGTCGCACACCGTTTTGAGCTCCGCCGTCGTATTTACGTATGCCACCACGGTATAGCCCGGCATACTCTCCTTTAGCTGCGATATAAGCTCCCTGTCCATCTGCTCCGCCATGGGGCAGCCAGCGTCCGCGTTGGCAAGTATGACCTTCTTTTGCGGGGAGAGCATCTTTACCGTCTCCGCCATAAAGCGCACGCCGCACATGACCACGGTGGACTGCGGCGCAGTCTTGGCCTTTACCGACAGGGCGTAGCTGTCGCCCGTGAAATCGGCGACTTCGCAGATCTCCTCGCCCATGTAGCTGTGGGCAAGGATGCACACGTCGCGCTCCTTTTTGAGCCTTAAAATTTCCTGCTGCAAATCTTTTATCATAAAAAGCCGTTCAACTCCTATAAGCGTACTATGATTATACCACAACGCCGCCGCGCGGTCAACAATCGGCGCTGTAAATTTTATGCAGGGCAGGCAGCGGGGCACATCCGCCGCCACACGGTGCGCACGGAAAAAACACCACGCGCGCCACCGAGTTCCGCATAAAAAGGCGCCGCAGTATGCCGCGGCTACCGCATAAAAAATCCCCCGGCGCCGCCGAGGGATTTTTTGTTATTCAAATTCAAACGCGCCGGTGTACAGCTGATAGTACTGCCCCTTCTGTTCAAGGAGCTGTTCGTGCGTGCCGCGCTCTATTATGCGGCCGTGGTCGAGCACTATTATTACGTCCGAATTTTTTACGGTAGACAGCCTGTGCGCTATCACAAACACAGTGCGCCCCTTCATCAGCGCGTCCATGCCGCGCTGCACGATCGCCTCGGTGCGCGTGTCTATGGAGGAAGTAGCCTCGTCCAAGATCATTACGGGCGGGTCTGCCACCGCCACCCTCGCTATGGAAAGCAGCTGCCTCTGCCCCTGCGAAAGGCTGGCGCCGTTGCCCGTTATAAAGGTATTGTAACCTTCGGGCAGGCGGGTTATAAAGTCGTCCGCGCCGGCAAGTTTTGCGGCGGCTATGCACTGTTCGTCGGTGGCGTCCAGCCTGCCGTAGCGGATATTTTCCATTACCGTGCCCGTGAACAGGTTGGTATCCTGCAGCACCATGCCGAGCGAATGGCGAAGGTCTGCCTTCTTTATCTTGTTTATGTTTATCCCGTCGTAGCGTATCTTGCCGTCCGCTATGTCGTAGAACCTGTTCAAAAGGTTGGTTATAGTAGTCTTGCCCGCGCCAGTCGCGCCGACGAACGCCACCTTCTGCCCGGGCTTGGCGTACAGCGATATGTTGTGAAGGACGGGCTTGCCGGGCTCGTATTCAAAGTCCACGTCAAACATCCTAACGTCGCCCTGCAATTTTGTGTACGTCACGGAGCCGTCCGCCTGATGGGGATGTTTCCACGCCCACATGCCCGTGCGCTCTTTGCTCTCTACTATCCTGCCGTCCTCTTCGCGCGCACGCACGAGCTTCACATAGCCGTCGTCCACTTCGGGCGGGCGGTCGATGAGGTCGAACACGCGCTCGGTGCCGGCAATGCCCATCACCACGGAGTTGACCTGCTGCGACACCTGGTTTATGTTGCCCGTGAACTGCTTTGCCATGTTAAGGAAGGGCACCACAACGCTTATGGATATCGCCATGCCGGAAAAACTTACGTTAAAAACGTTGAAGGTGAGGAAGAGCCCGCCCACTACCGCGAGCACGACATACAGCACGTTGCCTATGTTGAACAGCGCGGGCGCGAGCATGTTGGCGTACCTGTTTGCACGGCGGCTGGCGTCGTAGAGGCGTTCGTTGACGGCATCAAAGCCTGCCTGAGCCTCCTCTTCATGGCAGAACGTCTTTATGACTTTCTGCCCGACGAGCATCTCCTCCACATACCCCTCTTCATCGGCGATGGCCGCCTGCTGCTTTACAAAGTAGCGGGCGCTGCCGCCGCCTATCCTCTTGGTGACGAGCATCATCACCGCGGTGCCCGCAAGCACTATGAGCGTCAGCCACAGGCAGTAATAGAGCATTATGAAGAGCACGGAAAGCACCGTTATGCCCGATATTAGTATCTGCGGGCAGGACTGCGAAATGAGCTGGCGCAGCGTGTCTATATCGTTGGTGTAGTAGCTCATTATGTCGCCGTGCCCGGTGGTGTCAAAGAACCTTATGGGCAGCTTTTGCATGCCGTTGAACATCTTGTCGCGCAGCTTTTCAAGCGTGCCCTGCGTTATTATGGTCATGAGCTGCCCGAATATGGTGCCCGTTATTATGGACACGACGTACAGCGCGATAAGTATATACAGGTCGTTGAGTATGGGTCCGCCCGCCTGTTCCCACGTGAGCGCGCCCTTCACCGCCTCCTCTATATTGGCGATGACGCGCTGCATGAATATCGCGGGCACCGCGCCCACTATTGCAGTCAGCGTTATGCACGCTATGGCTACGGGCAAAAGCACGGGATAGAATGAGAGCACCGTTTTAAAAAGGCGGCGCAGTATGCCTTTCTTTTTAGTCTTCAAGGTCGTGTCCCTCCTTGTTCTGAGAGGTATAAACCTCGCGGTAGATAGCGTTGCGCTTTATGAGCTCGGCGTGCGTGCCTATGTCGTTTATCCTGCCGCCGTCCATAACTATTATCCTGTCCGCGTCCTCCACGGATGCGGTGCGCTGGGCTATTATTATCTTCGTGGTCGCGGGGATGAACTCCCTCATCGCCTTTCTTATCTTGGCGTCGGTATGCGTATCCACGGCGGAGGTGCTGTCGTCAAGAATGAGTATCTTGGGCTTTTTCAAAAGCGCGCGCGCTATGCACAGCCTCTGCTTTTGCCCGCCGGATACGTTGGCGCCGCCCTGTTCTATGAAAGTGTCGTACTTGTCGGGGAAGCGCTCTATAAATTCGTCCGCGCAGGCAAGGCGGCACGCCTCCTTTATCTCCTCGTCCGTGGCGTCCTTGTCGCCCCAGCGCAGGTTCTCCTTTATCGTGCCGGAAAAGAGCACGTTCTTTTGCAGCACCATGGCGACGCTGTTTCTCAGCACCTCCATGTCGTAATCCCTAACGTCCACGCCGCCCACTTTAACGCTGCCTTCGGTGACGTCGTACAGGCGGGAGACGAGCTGCACGAGCGTGGACTTGGAAGAGCCCGTGCCGCCTATTATGCCTATCGTTTCGCCCGATTTTATGTGCAGGTCTATATCCGAAAGGGCGCACCTTTCCGCCGCGGCGGAATACTTGAAGCTGACGCCGTCAAAGTCTATGGAGCCGTCCTTTACCTCCGTGACGGGGTTTTCGGGATTTTTGAGAGAACTCTCTTCGCTCAGCACCTCCACGATACGCCTGCCCGATTCGCCCGCCATTGCTATCATGGTGAACGCCATGGAGAGCATCATCAGGCTGTTGAGCATCATAAAGCCGTAGGTGAGTATGGAGGAAAGTTCGCCCACGCCTATCGCGCCCTTTACGCCCGTGTTGGTTATAACGAGGTACGACCCGAAGGAGAGCACGACCACCATGACGACGTACAGGCAGAACTGCATTATGGGCTGGTTGAACGCAAGTATGCGCTCCGCCTTCTGGAAGTCCTTCCTCAAATCGTGAGAGGCTTTGCCGAACTTGCCCTGCTCGTAGTCTTCGCGCACGTAGGACTTCACCTCGCGCGCGGCCTTGACGTTCTCCTGTATGGAGCTGTTCAAATTGTCGTACTTGCGGAACGCCCTGTGGAAGAGCGGTATCGTCTTTGCCACTATTATAATGAGCCCTACGGCAAGAACGGGAACGACGGCAACGAACACCCACGCGAGGCTGCCGCCCATTACGAACGCCATTATAAAGCTGCATACGAGCATTAGCGGCGAACGCACGACGAGGCGTATTATGAGCATATACGCGAACTGCACGTTGGTGACGTCGGTGGTCATACGCGTTATGAGCGACGACACGTTGAACTTGTCTATATTGCTGAAAGAATAGGACTGTATCTTGTAGAACATATCCTTCCTGAGATTTTTAGCGAGCCCGCTCGAAGCCGCCGCGCACTGTGCGCCCGAACATACGCCGAACACCAGCGACGCCGCCGCCATGGCGACGAGCACGGCGCCGAACTTTAAGATGACGTCCAGTTCGCACCCCGCCTCTATACGGTTGACGAGCATGGCTATTACGAAGGGTATGAGCACTTCGAACAGCACTTCGAACGTGACGAGCACGGGCGTCAGTATGGACTGGCGCTTGTATTCGCGAAGGCTGTGAACGATCTCCTTTACCATATAACCTCCTTAAACTGCCATAAATTACATTACCTTTAATAAAACAAGTCGGATTGTAGCAAAAAAACAGTTAGATGTCAAACAATATGGCACAATTGATTTTTTGCCGTTTTTTTTGTAAAATTGCACACGCGCTTTTGTTAAATGCAAGCAAAAAAATACCCTCTCACCCTTTACAACGGCGGGCGCATATGCTACAATGAATATATGAAAAAGTGCAGAATAACCGTGATGCGCGCAGTGCGCCACGAAGACCTTATAAAGCAATACGAAAACCCCGTCCTTCACGCCTGCGACATGCGCGAAGGGCAGGTTTTTACGGCAAACGGCTGGCAGCGCCCGGAAGGGCTGTGCCAAAGCGCGTGGGACAGCATGTCACCCTTTGTGCTGGCGCTTGCCTGCGGCGGCGAAAACCTGTACGACGGCTGGATGAAAAACAAAAAAAGCGCGATGATATCCTGCAACGACGGCTTCCGCCCGGTGAGCTTTTACATAGAGGCGCTTGAAGAGGACGCCGACTGAAAACGGCAACAGACGCTTTACGGCAATATAAAAGTCCGCCCGCGGCGCAAAACGACGGCTTTATGCAAAATTTTACTTGCTTTTTCAGCGCCGAGCGGGTATAATATAAATCCCTCGGTCAAGACATATAAACGCATATCAACGCGGCGTTTTGCAAATCGTGCCAAACACGGGCCTGACACAGTTTCGATTGCGGGCAGAGGGCGATGTAAGCATACCGAAGGCTCGGCTTCGTAAAAACGGAAACCTAAATTTAAACGCAGAATCAAAAGATTCCAAAGTCGTTGCATTCCCTGCATACAGGGCTCCTGCAATGGCTTGCGCTGCTTAAACAAAAGCAGTCCGTCCTTCGCGCAGTTCCGCCGGGCGCGCGGGGCGTCATTCAGGCGGATAACGGTTTAAGCGCCCCTGCCGCGGCGCATAGGCCGTAATTTTGCGGCATGCGGCCGCAGTTCCCCGTCTACCGGGCGCTGCGGTTTAAGTTCAAAGGTAAACTAAGTATGTAGAAAGCTCGCGCAAACCCCGTAAGACCAGAGTGCAACTCTCTGCAGGTCCACCAAAA
>CALVPV010000054.1 GCA_944353935.1 uncultured Clostridia bacterium
GTCACGCGCGGAGGGGAGAGCGTGCGCCGCCTGCTGCGCAGGGACAGGTACCTGCCCGCCGCGGGCGGCGAAAAAACGGGCGGCGGCGGTAAAACGGACGGCGTGTAGGGCAAAGTTTTGGTTTTTGCGGCGCGCGCACGCGTAAAAAAGCCCGCCAAAATCATTGTGTTTTTTGTGCAAGTATGTTACAATTTATGTTGTATATTAAAATGCAAGTCAAAGTCAGGCGGGGTGCGCCTTCCGCGCCCGTCTGCCCGATACGGCTTTTGCGAGAGGAATCATGGACAGAACATATGTAAGATCGCTCTATGCCGATCCCGCCTCTTTCGGCGGCAAAGAAGTACTTATCCGCGGCTGGGCGCGCACCGTGCGCGACGGCAAAAATTTCGGCTTTATAGAGCTCAACGACGGCACCTGCCAAAAGAATTGCCAGGTGGTGCTCGAAAGGGAAAAACTTCCCCGTTACGAAGAGATAGTGCACTGCGGCGTGGGCGCCGCGCTCTCCGTGCGCGGCAAGATATTGCCCACGCCGGAAATGCGCCAGCCCTTTGAACTGCATGCCGAAGAGGTGGTGGTGGACGGCGCGTCGCTGCCCTCTTACCCGCTGCAAAAAAAGCGCCATTCTGCGGAATTTTTGCGCGAGATAGCTCACCTGCGCCCCAGGACAAACCTGTTCGGCGCGGTGTTCCGCATACGTTCGCAGATATCGTTTGCCATCCATAAATTTTTCAACGACCGCGGCTTTGTGTACGTCCACACGCCCATAATCACCGGGTCGGACTGCGAAGGCGCGGGCGCAATGTTCCGCGTCACCACGCTGGAACCGGGCGAGACCGACCTTTCAAAGGACTTTTTCGGCAAGCGCGCCGCGCTCACCGTATCCGGCCAGCTGGACGTGGAGACCTTTGCGATGGCGTTTTCCAACGTGTACACCTTCGGGCCCACGTTCCGCGCGGAAAATTCCAACACCGCGCGCCACGCGGCAGAATTCTGGATGGTGGAGCCGGAGATGGCGTTCTGCGACCTTTCGGGGGACATGGACGTAGCCGAAGCCATGGTAAAATTCGTGGCGGAGTACGTGCACGAGACGTGCGCGTATGAAGTGGACTTCCTCACGGAAAGGGTGTGCCCCGAGCTGAAGGAGAGGTACGAAGCGTTGAAGGGCGGCGAATTTGTCCGCCTCAGCTATACCAAGGCGATAGAAATTTTAAAGGACGCCATTGCAAACGGCAAAAAGTTTGAATACCCCGTGGAGTGGGGGTGCGACCTGCAGAGCGAACACGAAAGGTATATCACCGAAACGGTGTACAAAAAGCCGGTGTTCCTCACCGATTATCCCAAGGAGATCAAGGCGTTCTATATGCGCCTCAACGACGATAAAAAGACTGTCGCCGCGGCAGATCTGCTCGTGCCCGGCATAGGCGAACTCGTGGGCGGCAGCCAGAGGGAAGAGAGGCTGGACGTGCTCGAACAGCGCATGGCGGAGTGCGGGCTCAGGGCGGAAGATTACGGCTTTTATACCGACCTCAGGCGTTACGGCGGCTGCGTGCATTCTGGATTCGGCCTGGGGCTGGAGAGGCTTATAATGTACCTCACCGGCGTCGCCAACATAAGGGACGTGCTCCCCTTCCCCCGCACGGTGGGCAATCTGGAATACTGACGGGCCTCCGCGCCGCATAATACGGTGTTTTGCACCGGAAAATCTTAGAGGAAAAAACATGGTAAAAATTTTGGTTGACGCCATGGGCGGGGACAACGCTCCCTCTGCGCCCGTGGAAGGCGCCGTAAAGGCGCTTGAAAAAGACAGCGACATATATCTTATACTCGCCGGCAAACAGGAAGTCATAGAGGCGGAGCTTTCAAAGTATTCCTACGATAAGTCTCGGCTGGAAATCATGGATTGCCGCGACGTCATAGACATGAACGACATCCCCACCGAGGCGATACGCAAAAAGGAATCTTCGCTCGTAAAGGCGTTCAAGGCGCTCAAGGGGGAGGATGATATCGCCGCGCTCGTCACGGCGGGTTCCACGGGCGCCACGATAGCCGCCGGGCAGCTCTTGCTCGGCAGGATACGCGGCATCAAGCGCCCCGCGCTCTGCCCTGCGATACCCAACATACGCGGCAGCTACACGCTGCTCTGCGACTGCGGCGCCAATGCCGAATGCAAACCCTCCATGCTCTGCCAGTTCGCCGTGCTCGCCTCCGCGTACGCCGCGGCGGGCTTCGGTATAAAGAACGCCAAAGTCGGGCTTTTGAACAACGGCACGGAGGAGCATAAGGGCGATCCCCTTCACCAGCAGACCTATCAGCTTTTGAAAAAGATGGACGTCATAAATTTTGAAGGCAACATAGAGGGGCGCGACATAATGATGGGCGACGTGGACGTGGCGGTATGCGACGGGTTTTCCGGCAACATAGCGCTCAAATCCATGGAGGGATGCGGCAAACTCATCCTCTCCGTGCTCAAAAAGGAGGCTACGAGCTCGCTCTCTTCCAAGATAGGCAGCCTGTTTTTGATGAAGGGCTTCAAGCGCATGCGCTCTCAGCTGGACTTTGAAGCGGTGGGCGGCGCGCTCCTTCTGGGCGTAAAAAAAGTGGTCATAAAGAGCCACGGCTCTTCCAAGGCGCGCACCATAACCGCCGCCGTTGAAAATGCCGCCACCATATACCGCGGCAACCTTATAGGAAGGGTGGAAGAGATGCTTGAAAAAGTCGATTGGGATAACCTTATCCCCAAAGAGGAATAACGTGCCTGCGGGCAAAACGGCGGCGCCGCTTGCTGCGGCGGAAAGGGCGCTCGGATACAAATTCAGGGACAGGGAACTTTTAAGGCGGGCGCTCACTCATTCTTCCGCTTCGCACACGCAGAATAACGAACAGCTTGAATTTTTGGGCGACTCGGTGATCCAGCTCGCCGTCACCGCATGGCTGTACGAACAGGGCGGCGACGAGGGGTGCATGACGGGGCGCAGGCAAAAGCTCGTTTCGCATTCGCCGCTCAAGTGCGCGTCAAAGGCGCTCGGCTTGCCGCAGTACATCGTAAAGGGCGTGCCCGACATAGGCGAAAAGGCGTTGTCTTCGGTATACGAGGCGGTCTGCGGGGCTATATTTTGCGACGGCGGGTATGCCGCCGCGGAAAAATTCGTGCACCGCACGCTGCTCGCCGCGCACATCAGCGCGCCGCGCAACTGCAAGGGCGAGCTGCAGGAATACGTTCAGGGCAGGGGCATGCCCCTCCCCGAATACCGTACCCGCCGCGACGGCGGCACGGAGAACAGGCCGGAATTTACCTGCTCGCTGCTTGTATGCGGAAAGACTTTCCGCGGCGATGGCGGGAGCAAGGCGGAGGCGGAAAGGAATGCCGCAGAGGCTGCGCTTCTGCACTTAAAAAATTAAATTCAAGCGTATATATGCCGCAGGTATTTGCATATCCGGCGGTACGCATACATGCCGCGGGCGGCGGCGCCGCGGATAAATATTCCGTTACGCCATGAGATCCGCGCACCGCGGCTCTTATGGGCAGGGTCATATCATGGTTACTTTCAAACAGATCGAACTCGTCGGGTTCAAGTCCTTCGCGGACAAAACGGTCATCCCCCTTTCGGACGGCGTGACCTGCATAGTCGGCCCCAACGGCTGCGGCAAGTCCAACGTTGCCGACTCCATACGCTGGGTACTCGGCGAACAGTCGGCAAAGATGATGCGCGGCTCGCAGATGCTGGACGTCATCTTCAACGGCACGGAAAAGCGCCGCCCCACATCCTTTTGCGAGGTGACGCTTTCATTCGACAACACTTCGCGCATATTCGATATCGACTGCGACGAGGTGGAGATGACGCGCCGCCTGTACCGCAGCGGTGAGAGCGAATACCTTTTGAACCGCCAGCCTTCAAGGATGAAGGTGCTGACGGGGCTTTTGCACGGCGCCGGCGCCGCCAAAGAGGGCTATTCGATAATCGGCCAGGGCCGTATAGAGATGATAATGAACGCCAAGCCCGAAGACAGGCGTTCGATATTCGAAGAGGCGACGGGTATTTCCATATACAAGGAGCGCAAGGCGGACGCCGAACGCAAACTTGCCGCCGCGCGCGACAACCTGTACGTCTTCCTGCAGCGCATGCACGAGGTGGAGCGTCAGCTCGGCCCCGCGGAAAAGGCTGCGGAGAGCGCCATAAAGTACGAAGAGTTGTACGATAAGCTGCGCACGTGCGAAGTGAACTCCTACATATACCAGCACGACACCAGCGCCGAGCGCAAGCAGAAGATAACCGATAAAATAAATTCCTGCTGCGAAGAGATAGAAAAGCTCACCGCGCGCTCGGAAGAGGTGCTGCACGAATACGAACAGTGCCGCGATTCGGTCACCGGTGCGGACGCCGACCTTGCGGAACTCAACGAAAGGCTGCTGCACTACACGCTGGGCATGGAGCACAAGTCGGGCGAAGGCAAGGTGCTGCAGGAAAAGGCAAACTCCGTAAAGGAAAAGCTGCGCTCCGCGCAGGAGGACGTCACCTTCTCTTCCCAGCGCATAGACGAGATAGAAAAGGAGATACGCCGCGCCGAGGCATACGGCGCAAAAAACGCAGAAAGGGCGGAAAAACTTGCCGAGCAGTGCGCCGCCGCGGAAGAGGAGCTTTCGCAGCTCTCGCGTGAGATCGGGCAGTTCGAGGCGATGACGGACGAAAACAGGAAGAAGGTGATGGACACCTTCCGCGACCTTTCCGACCTCAACAAGAACATGGGCTCCATAGAGGCGCAGCGCGAACTTTTAAACGAAAGGCTTGCCGAAGTGCAGGCCACGCTCGCGGAGATAAAGGTCTCGCGCGAGGGGTACAGGAAGGACTACGACGCCAGCCTTAAAAAGCACGGCGAAATTTCCGACTTCATCGCGTCGGAAAACGACACGATGGAAAAGGCGCAAAAGGCTGTGCGCGACTGCGAAGAGGCGGTGCAGACGTATACCCGCAGGGCGTACGACGCGCGCTCGCAGATATCCAGCCTCAACGACAGCCTCGCCACCGTAAAGGCGCTGCGCGACAGGTTCGACGGCTACATATTCTCCGTAAAGCGCCTTATGACGGACGCCAAGGCATATCCGGAGATATCCTCCAAGATACAGGGCCTTATAGCCGACATAGTGTCCACCTCGGGCGACTACGAGGTGGCTATAGAGACGGCGTTCGGCGGCGCCATGCAGAACGTAGTCACCAAGACGCGCGACGACGCCAAGTTCCTCATAGAGCACTTAAAGCGCACGCGCGGCGGCCAGGTCACCTTTTTGCCGGTGGAGGCGCTCGCGCCCCGCACCGAAGGCCCGAGCATCCGCTCCGCCATAAAGGAAAAGGGCGCCATAGGCTTTGCCGTAGACCTTGTGGAATACGATAAAAAATACGACAACGTAATAAGATATCTTTTGGGCAACACGCTCGTGTGCGACGATATAGAGAGCGCAACGCAGATATCGCGCAGGTATCCGCGCGCGTTCAAGATAGTCACGCTTGACGGCGACGTCATAAACAGTTCGGGTTCCATGACGGGCGGTTCGCGCAAGGACAACGCCGGCAACCTGCTTGCAAACGAGCGCCGCATAAAGGAGATAGAAGAGGGCATCGCCGATAAAAAGAGCGCGCTCACCCGTGCGGAAAATATGTGCCAAAAGGCAAAGGAAGAGCTGGAAAAGCGCACCGCAGCGCTGGAAAACCTGCGCGAACGTTTCCAAAATTCCCGCGCGGAGCTCGCCGCCAACGAACAACTTTCGGAGAGCCTTTTAAAGCAGCTCTCTTCGGAAGAGAGCAGGCTGTCCGTATTCGCGCAGACGGCGGACATGATAAGTTCCCGCCTTGCCGCGCTGGACGATAAGTACAGCGAAACGACGCGCGGCGCGGACGATCTGACCAGCCGCTCCAGCGAGGCGTCTTCGGCGATAGAAAACATCTCTTCGCAGTACGACGTGCTCGTAAAGCGCCGCGACGAAAAGCTGGAAGAGCTCAACTCCGCCCGCGTCGAAAAGGCGTCGCTCGACACCGCCGTCAAGTCGGGAATGGAGAACACCGGCAGGCTCAGGGCGGAAAAGGAAGACCTCATCAAAAAGATAGCGCGCACCCGCGCCGCCATCCCCGATATAGAGAGGGAGCTGGAGGAACTCAACCGCCAGGCGGAACATTCCGTGCTCACCGAAAGGGAGCAGGCGGTGGTGGACGACATCCGCGCCGACATAAAAAAGACCACGGAAAACAAGGTCGCGCTCAACGAGCAGATAAAACAGCTGGATATGGAGCGCAACGAGCTGCAAAAGCGCATACAGGAACTTATAGACAAGCGCAACAGCCAGCAGATAGCGCTCACCAAGTTGGACGCCGACCTTGAAAATATGCAGCAGCGCATCCTTGAAGAGTACGGAGAGGACTACGAAGGCTGCTTAAAATACAAGGTGGAGGACTTTGACATGTCCTCCGCGGCGGGCAACATAACGTCCTTAAAGCGCCAGATAACCATGCTCGGCGCGGTCAACCCCAACGCCGTCGCCGAATATAAAGAGGTAAAGGAGCGCTACGACAAGATGGCGTCCGAAAAGGCGGACATGGAAAAGGCTATAGACGACCTCGGCGTCGCGCTGGACGAGATCAGGCAGGAGATGCTGCGCATCTTCAACGAAGGCTTTGAACAGATAAACGAAAACTTCAAGCAGACCTTTAAGGAACTGTTCGGCGGCGGCAGGGCGGAATTGCAGCTCGACTATACCGACTGCGAAGACCCGCTCGATGCCGGCGTTGAAATAGTTGCCTGCCCTCCCGGCAAAAAACTTACAAAGATATCGCTGCTTTCGGGCGGCGAGCGTGCGCTCACGGCGATAGCCATACTGTTTGCGATAATAGCCATGCGCCCCATGCCCTTCTGCGTGCTGGACGAAATAGAGGCGGCGCTGGACGAAGCCAACGTCGGCAGGTATGCAAAGTATTTAAAGAAGTTCTCCACGCAGACGCAGTTCATAGTCATAACCCACCGCAAGCCCACAATGGAAAATGCCGACAACCTCTTCGGTGTCACCATGGAGGAAAAGGGCGTGTCCAAGATAGTTTCGGTAAAACTTTCCGAAGTCGAGCAAAAACTCGGCGGCGATACGGTTATGTGAGCAGTGCGGCTGCAGCCGGAGGCAACAAAGGGTTTAAATATGGGATTTTTTTCTAAGATAAAGGACGCCTTAAAAAAGACAAAACAGACGCTGGGCGGCGCCATAAAATCGCTGTTCACGCGCAATAAGATAGGCGACGAATTTTACGAGGAGCTGGAAGAGATACTCATCTCTGCGGACATCTCCGTGACGACCGCGGAAGAGACGGTGGAAGATCTGCGCGCAGAGGCAAAAAAGGAAAAGCTCAAGGACGAAGAGTACGTCGTAAACCTTTTAAAGGACATATTGGAGGATACGCTCACCAGGGCGGAGGTGCCCGAAATAAAGTATCCCGCCGTGATAATGCTCATAGGCGTAAACGGCGTGGGCAAGACCACCACGGTGGGCAAGCTCGCCGACTACTTTTTGCGCAACAAAAAGAGCGTGACGGTGGCTGCGGCGGATACCTTCCGCGCGGCGGCTGCCGACCAGCTCACCATATGGGCGGAGCGCGCCGGCGTGCGCATCGTAAAGCATGAAGAGGGCAGCGACCCCTCTGCCGTGGTGTTCGACGCGATATCTTCGGTAAAGGCGAAGGGGACGGACGTGCTCCTTGTGGATACCGCCGGAAGGCTGCACGTAAAGGCCAACCTTATGGAGGAGCTCAAAAAGATATCCCGCGTCATATCCCGCGAATATCCGCAGGCGAACGTGTATAAACTGCTCGTCCTGGACGCCACCACGGGCAACAACGCCGTAAACCAGGCGCGCCTTTTTGACGAGGCGGTAGACCTTGACGGCATAGTGCTCACCAAGCTCGATTCTACCGCAAAGGGCGGCTTTGTGATATCGCTGTGCGGCGAGCTTGAAATACCCGTCGTGTTCGTGGGCACGGGCGAAAAGATAGGCGATCTGGAAAAGTTCGATCCGGAAGAATTTATAGACAGTATTTTGTGATTGCACGGCATATATGCCGCAACCAATGTGTTTGCGGCGGTTTTATAAAGTCAAGGCGGGCGGCGCATTTTGCGCCGCCCGCCTTTTCCGCGAGCCGTAAATATGGCTTTGTACCGCCCGTTAAGCGCCCTTATGATGCAAAAGGACGATCGGCGGAGCCTGTTTACAGGTCGTCGGCATCCTGTACGGGGGTGCTTCCGTCTTCGGTCACGCCCGTATAGCTGCCGTAAGGGTCGTCATGGCTGAAAAACTTACTTGCAGTTCTTTGAACTTTCGGAATTGCTTTTGGAACCGCAGTTTTTAGCCTTGCCGTTTTTAGACGAATTTTCATTTGTCTTTTTCATATTTTCTCCTTTTCAAAGGGCAGATGCAGTTCAACGTAGCCCTGCGAACTCTTGCAAAGGGGACATATGTCCCACGCTTTTTCGGCGGTGTGCATATAGCCGCACTCGCTGCATATGAACAGCATCGGCGTTTCGTTGCAAAAAAGCGTGCCGTTTTTAAACGCCTCATAGAGGTAGTTGAATATCATTTCGTGCCGCTTTTCTACGTTTGCCACCAGCCTGAACAGCGCCGCAACGTCGTTAAAGCCCTCTTGCTCGGCATCCCTTGCAAACGCGGGATAGATCCTGCTGTGTTCGGCGCGCTCGTCCAAAGCCGCAACGCGCAGGCACTCTTCAAGATCGCCGCCGTGAAAGGGATAGCCCGCCTCAAGGTCGATGTTGTCCAACTTTTTGCCCCTTTTTAAAAGCTCTTCAAAAAATCTTCTTGCGTGCACCGTCTCGTTCTTGGCAAGCGTCTTTATCGTTTCCGCCAGCGTAGCGTAGCCCTGCTGCGTGGCAAGCCTTGCCGCCAGCTGATACCTCATTCCCGCCTGCGATTCGCCCGCAAAACTGCGCGCAAGATTTAAACAGGTCTTAGTCTCTTCAAATTGCATAACTGCCCTCCGCAAGTTATTGTGGGCAGAATATGCCCCCTGTATACCGCCGCGCGGCGGTAAATTTTGTAAATGCCAAAGCGGCGGCACGGGCGGGCTGATTTGTATAAAATAAGGTTACAAAAATATTACAATTTTTTTAACGGCGTCCGTTTGGTGAGGGGAGCGGCGCGGTGTATAATTAGCATATAAAATGTCATGCGGAGGAGAATATGGAGATACCTAAATACAGGGCTGCGTCCGTTGTGCAGCTTGTAGCTTTTTTAATTATGGCGATACTTTTTATAGTATTTAAAATACTTCCCGCGGAAAATATCGTTATCGCGTTTTTGATTGCGGCTA
>CALVPV010000055.1 GCA_944353935.1 uncultured Clostridia bacterium
TGAGCCTGACCTTTGCATGCCATAACCATAGTGATAGCTGCGGTCAGAGTGGTCTTGCCGTGGTCAACGTGGCCGATAGTGCCGATGTTAACGTGGGGCTTGCTGTTGTCGTACTTAGCCTTTGCCATTTTTGTTTTCTCCTTTAAATTTTTATTTAAACGATAACTTTTGCCCTTCTATAAGGGCGACGCAGCTATCTATCATTTCAATTTGCTGCATTTTTACCCTTTGGGGTACTTTAACATTATATATTAAAAATTTTAAAAATACAATCAAAAAAGCGCTGTATTTGAAAAATTTTTACCCCTGCGCGCCGCTTGCGGCGGCACGCGGGATGCTCTTTACGTCACAGGGTCAAGACTTGTTTGCCTTTGCCCTTTCGCCTATTACCTTTTCGGCTACGGACTTGGGAACTTCGGCGTAGTGGTCGAACTGCATCGTGAACTGGCCGCGGCCCTGCGTGCGCGAACGAAGGTCGGTGGCATAGCCGAACATCTCCGAAAGGGGAACTTCGGCATCCACTACCTTGGCGCCCGCCCTGTCGTCGGTGGAAACTATGGTGCCGCGACGGGAGGTTACGTTGCCCATTATGTCGCCGAAATAGTCGTCGGGGGTGATAACTTCCACCTTCATTATCGGTTCGAGCAGCACTGCCTTTGCCTTTTCCATGCCGTTTTTGAACGCCATGGAGCCGGCGATCTGGAATGCCATTTCGGAGGAGTCTACCTCGTGGAAGCTACCGTCGTATACCTGGACTTTGAAGTCAACGACTTCGTAGCCGGCAAGGAAGCCGTTCTTGGCTGCGCCCTGGATGCCCTTGTCGATCGCGGGGATATATTCCTTGGGAATGGAACCGCCGACGGTGAGGTCTTCGAACACATAGCCGGAGCCGGGTTCGCCGGGGATGAGGTGGATCTTGCAGTGACCGTACTGGCCCTTGCCGCCCGACTGCCTCTTGTAAAGGCCCTCGGCGTCGACTGCCTGCTTAAAGGTTTCGCGGTAGGCAACCTGGGGAGCGCCCACGTTTGCCTCTACCTTGAATTCGCGCAGCAGCCTGTCCACGATTATATCGAGGTGGAGTTCGCCCATGCCCGCGATTATCGTCTGGCCGGTCTCCTGATCGGTGTACGTCTTGAAGGTGGGGTCTTCTTCCGCGAGCTTTATGAGCGCCATCGTCATCTTTTCCTGGCCGGCCTTGGTCTTGGGCTCTATGGAGAGCTGTATAACGGGGTCGGAGAAGGTCATCTGTTCAAGAACGATGGGATGAGCTTCGTCACAGAGCGTGTCGCCCGTGGTGGTATCTTTAAGGCCGACTATGGCGCAGATATCGCCCGAATAAACCTTGGGGATCTCGGTACGGGTGTTGGCGTGCATCTGAACGAGGCGGCCTACCCTTTCCCTCTTGCCCTTGGTGGAGTTGAATACATAGGAACCGCTTTCAAGCACGCCCGAATACGCCCTGAAGTATGCCAGCCTGCCCACGAAGGGGTCGGTGGCTATCTTGAACGCGAGGCCGGAGAAGGGTTCGTCGTCGGAAGTCTTGCGCTCTTCCTCTTCGCCCGTCTTGGGGTTGATGCCCTTTACGTGGTCAACGTCCACGGGGGAAGGAAGGAAGTCTATTACCGCGTCCAGAAGCATCTGAACGCCCTTGTTCTTATAGGAGGAGCCGCACAGAACGGGGGTGCACTTCATGCCTATCGTCGCCTTGCGGAGGCCCCTTCTTATTTCGTCGGGGGTGAGCTCCATCGTCTCAAGGAATTTTTCCATGAGCTCGTCGTCGCCCTCTGCGGCGGCTTCCATGACCTTCATGTGAAGTTCTTCCGCCTCCGCCTGCATGTCTGCGGGGATCTCGTCCTTATGATATTTTTTGCCGTCGTCCGAATCGTAGATCTCGGCATTCATTTCGATGAGGTCAACGATGCCGCGGAAGGTAGCTTCCTTGCCGATGGGCATTTCGATGGGAATGGGGTTGGCGTTGAGCCTCTCCCTCATCATCTTGATGGCGCGCTCGTAGTTGGCGCCGTTGATGTCCATCTTGTTGACGTACGCGATGCGGGGCACCTTGTACTTGTCCGCCTGGCGCCAAACGGTCTCCGACTGGGGTTCAACGCCGCCCTTTGCGCAGAACGTTGCGATGGCGCCGTCGAGCACGCGGAGCGAACGTTCAACTTCTACGGTGAAGTCAACGTGGCCCGGGGTATCGATGATGTTTATACGGCATTCGTCGGCCTTGGTCTTGCCGCTGCGCGTCCAGTGGCAGGTGGTGGCGGCGGAAGTGATGGTTATGCCGCGCTCCTGCTCCTGCACCATCCAGTCCATGGTGGCGGTACCGTCGTGCGTTTCGCCTATCTTATGGTTGATGCCGGTATAATAAAGTATACGTTCGGTCGTAGTGGTCTTGCCCGCGTCTATATGGGCCATTATGCCGATATTGCGGGTATGAAGTAAATCGTATTCTCTTGCCATATGCCTCTCCCGACTTTATCAGAATCTGAAGTGAGCGAACGCCTTGTTGGCTTCTGCCATCCTGTGCGTGTCTTCCTTCTTCTTCACTGTGCCGCCGGTGTTGTTGAAAGCGTCCATAAGTTCTGCGGCGAGCTTAGCGCTCATGCCCCTTTCGGAGCGCTTCCTGGTGTTGATAACCAGCCAGCGGATGGCGAGCGTCTGCCTTCTTTCGGGCCTGATCTCCATGGGAACCTGATAGTTGGCACCGCCTACGCGCCTTGCCTTTACTTCCAATACGGGCATGATGTTGTTCATTGCCTGATTGAATATATCCATTGCGTCCTGTCCGAGCTTTTCAGACATTATTTTAAACGCATCGTAAACAATGTTCTGTGCCGTACCCTTGTTGCCGTCGTACATTATCTGGTTGATGAGCTTGGTCACCACCTTGGAATTATACACGGGATCGGGCAGCACGTCCCTCTTGGGAACGTTACCTCTTCTGGGCATAATAATCTCCTTTTATTTTTTTCGTTCAAGGCCTTCGCTAACGAGGCCTTTAAATAAGCTGTTGCTTGCCACAATAAAAACTCACGCAAGATCTTTGCCTCAGGCGAATCTTTTGCCGTGAAATCAATTTTGTCGCAACGCGGCTTGACGCCCGGACCAAATCCGCGCCGCCGCGCCTCGGCATCAACCGTGGTAGCAATCCTTCTCCGCCCGTCTGCCGTAAAATACCGGCACGCGGCGAATACTGCCTACTCTATCGGTGGTCAAGGGAAGATATATTCCGAAACAAGTAGGGTGTTGAAAAGTTTTTTAAACGCGATTAAGCCTTGGGCTTTTTAGCGCCGTAGCGGGAACGTGCCTGCTTGCGCTTTGCAACGCCGGCGGTATCGAGGGCGCCGCGCACGATGTGGTAACGAACGCCGGGCAGGTCTTTGACCCTGCCGCCACGGATAAGAACGGAAGAGTGCTCCTGAAGGTTGTGGCCTTCGCCGGGAATGTATACGGTACCTTCCTGCTTGTTGGTAAGGCGCACACGGGCAATCTTTCTTATAGCGGAGTTAGGCTTTTTGGGGGTCGTGGTCGTGACCGAAAGGCATACGCCGCGCTTCTGGGGGCAGTTGTCAAGTATGGGTGACTTGGACTTATAGATCTGCTTTTCCCTGCCGTGCTTTATAAGCTGATTGATTGTGGGCATTGTTGTCCTCCTTGTTTTACTCGGCCTTGCGGCCTGCGGAATATATCTTTGATCCCCGTCCGTCCCTTGGCGAACGTGAAAAAAAGGACATCTTTAACACTGTTTTAAGGTCGTTATAAGCATAACGACCCAAATTAACCATAACAGCAATGGCTATTTTAACAGAGAAGGCGGGCTTTGTCAAGGAAATTATAAAAATTTTTGCGCGGGCGCCCTTAAAACGCGCATTTTGCCCTTTTTTGATAAAAATTTGCTTTACCGCTTTAAACCGGCAGGCAAGACATGCGCGGAAACAAAACAGCGTTTGACATTTGGGCGCGGCTGTGATAGAATGTAAAAATAAACCTTTACTTTAAGCGCCGCGGGGGAACGCGGACGGCGACGTGCGGCGCGGCGGAGAAATTTATGGAAAACGTAGGCAACCTTCAGTCATACAGAAAGGGCGTAAAGATATTGGACGCGACGCTGCGCGACGGCGGCATAGTGAACAGCTTTTATTTTAAAGACGACTTTGTAAAGGCGCTGTACAACGCAAACCTTGCCGCGGGCGTGGATATAATGGAATTCGGCTACAAGGTATCCAAAAAGATGTTCGATACCTCAAAATTCGGCAAGTGGAAGTTCTGCGAAGAAAAGGACATCCGCGCCGTGGTGGGCGAAAACAAGACGGACATGCAGATAAGCGTGATGTCCGACGTGGGCAGGGTAGACCTTAAAGAGGAAGTGCTGCCCAAAAAGGAGTCGGTCATAGACATGTACCGCATCGCCACCTACGTCCACCAGATCCCAGCCGCCGTGGAGATGATAGAGTACTGCGCCAAGATGGGCTACCACACCTGCTGCAACCTTATGGCGATATCCAAGACGCAGGAGAGCAACCTTAAACAGGCGCTGGAGATAGTAGGGCAGTCGCCCGCCGAAGTCATCGTAATAGTGGACAGCTTCGGTTCGCTCTACCCCGAAGAGATACGCAGGATATGCGATATATATATGGAAGTGGCGGCAAAGTACGGCAAGCAGGTGGGCATACACGCGCACAACAACCAGCAGCTGGCGTTCGCCAACACGATAGAGGCGTGCGCAAAGGGCGTGAACTACCTTGACGGCACGGTGTGCGGCATGGGCCGCGGCGCGGGCAACTGCTTCACCGAGGCGCTTTTGGGCTTTTTGAAGAACCCCAAGTACAAGATGGAGCCCGTACTTAAATTCATACGCGAATACATGAACCCCCTTTCAAAGGAAGTGAAGTGGGGCTACGACACGGCATATCTTTTGACGGGGCTGTACAACGCCCACCCATACGCCGCCATTGACTTTATAAAGGCGGGCAGGGACGACTACGAACAGTTCATCCAGGAACTGATGGGCGTGGACTGACAATCGGGCGCGCATAACGCAGGCGCCGCGGAGCAAGAGCTCCGCGGCGCTTTTTAGTTTGGCGAGGGCGCTCAGTTGAGTACGACCTCCTCCAGCTTTTTATATTTTTCCAGCGCCGCCCGCTTGAGGGCGGAAATTTCAAAATTGCCGGAAAACGCCTCGTCGGATATCGCCTTGGCGGTAAATATCACGCTTGCGGGGAATTTGAGGTTCTTTATCTCCGAAAGCACCCTGCCGCTCTGGCGCGTGCCCATAAAGTCGCCGCCTCCCCTGAGTTCGAGGTCGGCTTCGGCAATTTTAAAGCCGTCCGAATTGTTCTTTATGACCGACAGCCTCTCCCTCGCCTGCGGGGTGTCGCTGCCCATGAGAAGGAAGCAGTAGCTCTTCTGCGAGCCGCGCCCCACCCTGCCGCGCAGCTGGTGCAGCTGCGAGAGCCCGAAGCGTTCGGCGTTGCATATGACCATTATGGTGGCGTTGGGCACGTCCACGCCCACCTCTATGACCGTGGTGGAGACGAGGCAGTCGTATTCCCCCGCCTTGAACGCCGCCATGACTTTGTTCTTTTCCGCCTCCTTCATCTTTCCGTGCAGAAGGGCGAGGCGCACGCCGCGCATCCTCTTTGAAAGGTCGTCGTAGAGCTCGGTGACGGACATCACCGTGCCCTCGTCGTCCCCCTCTATCTTGGGACACACGAAATATGCCTGCCTGCCCGCCTTTGCCTGCTCCGCTATGTAGCGCAGCATGTCGCCGTACCTGCTTTCCGGGATTATGGAGGTGGATATCTCCTGCCGCGCGGCGGGCTTGTCCTTTATGGTGGTTATATCCAGGTCGCCGTAGAATATGAGCGAGAGCGTCCTGGGGATGGGCGTGGCGGACATTATGAGCACGTCGCACCCCCTGCCTTTTTCGGCGAGCGACGCCCTCTGCGCCACGCCGAAGCGCTGCTGTTCGTCGCACACGACGAGCGAGAGGTCACTAAACTCCACGTCGCCCTGTATGACGGCGTGGGTGCCGCAGACCATGTCCAGCCCGCCGTCCTTGAGCGCCGCCTTTACGGCGCGCTTTTCCGCCGCGGGCGTGGAGCCGACGAGCAGCGCCGCCCTGTAGTCGGGGAAATACCTCTGTATAAGGGCAAAGCTCTGGCGCGCCAGCACCTCGGTGGGGGCGAGCATCGCCGCCTGATGGCCGGACTTTACCGCCATGAACATGGCGGTTAGCGCCACCGCCGTCTTGCCGCTGCCCACGTCGCCCTGCAGCAGCCTGTTCATCTGCGAAGGGGAATGAAGGTTGTCGTATATTTCGCGCACGGCGGCAAGCTGCCCGCCGGTGAACGGAAAGGGAAAGCGCGAAATAAATTCCGCCACCTGCCTCTCCGTGACGCCGTAGCCGTTCAGGCGCACCTTTGCGCCGTAGCCCTTTATGGCGCGGAACGCCGAGATGAGCAGAAAGTATTCTTCGAGCGCGATGCGCGCCGACGCCTTTTTTATATCCTCCTGCGAGAGGGGCGCGTGCAGCCTTTTATAGCTCTCCGCAAGGGAGACGAGCGCGTACTTGCGGCGGAGCTGTTCGGGTATGAGCGAAACGGGCGCAGCCACGGAAAGCGCCCTGCGGACGGCGTCGCGCACCACCCTTTGGGTGAGCCCGCCCGCCAGCGGGTACACGGGGATTATGCCCTTTAGATCTTTGTTCCTGTCCGCCGGCTCGAACGAGGGGTTGACCATGGACGCGCCCATCCCGTACCTGTTTTGCACCCTGCCGTAAAACAGGTAGTCCCCCGGCTTTAACTTTTGCAGCACGTAGGGCTGGTTGAACCACACGGCGTTGAAGATGCAGCAGCCCTGCTGGCAGAGCGCCTTTACGTACGGCCTGCGCGAAAAGCGGTTGAATTCGGCGTTCAGCACCTCGCAGGAGATGAGCGCCTGCGCGTTGTGCTCCGTCTCGGTTATGAGCGACACGTGCGTCATATCCAAAAAGTCGCGCGGGTACAGCCGCACGAGGTCTTCGCACGTGTACACGCCGAGTTTGTTCAGGTCTTTTTCACGCTTTTCGGATATAAATTTAAGCTCGGTAAGTTTCATCGCGCCCCCTGCATATGCAAACGGGGAAAGACCGCGCTTTCCCCTTGAAAAAACTTATTCTTTTGAGTGAGTTGCCGCCCTTACGCGCGCCTCATTCCAGCGAAACGAGGTAGTAGTATACGGGCTGGCCGCCGTAGTGGAAGTCCACGTCGCATTCGGGGAACTTTTCCGAAATTTTTGCGGCGAGCGCCTCGGCGTCCTCCTCCGTCACTCCCTCGCCGTAATAGAGCGTGATCATCTCGTGGTCGTCCGTCTTGAGCGCACCGATGAGCTTTATGGTCGTTTCGTCCACTTCCGCGCCCTTGGCGAGTATCTTTTTGTTGTCAAGGCCTATGATGTCGCCTTCCTTGAGCTTGAAGCCGTTCATCGTGGTGTTGCGCACGGCGTACGTCACCATGCCCGCGGCAACGTTGTCTATGGCGTGCGTCATGTTGGTCTTGTTCACGGCGACGGGGCTCTCCGGATTGAAGGCGAGCGCCGCGGCAAAGCCCTGCGGGACGTTTTTGGTGGGGATGACGTGTATGGTGCGGCCGCTGACAAGGTCTTTTGCCTGCTCCGCCGCAAGGATTATGTTGGAGTTGTTGGGGAAGACGAACACGTTGGACGCGTTTATCTTCTGCACGGCGCTTGCGATGTCCTGCGCGGAGGGGTTCATAGTCTGGCCGCCCTCTATCACGCGGTCGCACATGAGGTCTTTGAATATCTCCGCAAGCCCCTCGCCCGAGCAGATGGCGAGCATGCCCATCTCCTTCTTTTCCGCCTCCAGCTTGGCTTTGAGCTGGCGGTTCTCTTCGAGCATGTTCTCTATCTTGATCCTGTCGAGCTCGCCGAGTTCGAGCGCGTAGGAGAGAGCGATGCCGGGCGTATTGGTATGCACATGCACCTTTACGAGTTCCAGATCGCCTATGCAGATGACGCTGTCGCCTATCTGCATCAGCTTTTCCTTGAGCTTATCTATATCCGCAAGGGTGGTCATCTGCTTTAAATGTATTATGAAATATTCGGTGCAATAGGCAAATTCTATTTCGCCGAGGTCGAGGTTTATTATATCGGAATTGTCGCCGAATTCGGGCTCCTTCTTCTGCGCCTGCGCGTCGGTGGGGATGTCCTCCGTGCCGATGTCTTCGCCGGATACGGCGGCAAGGAAGCCGCGCATTATCGTCATCAGGCCGACGCCGCCGCTGTCCACCACGCCCGCCTTTTTGAGCACGGGCAGAAGTTCGGGCGTCTTTGCGAGCGCCTCGTCGCCGACGGCTATGAGCGCGGTGAAAAATTCAACGAAGTCCTTGTTCTTTGCCGCAAGTTTGGGGGCGGCTTCGCTCATCATCCTTACCACGGTGAGGATGGTGCCCTCCTTGGGCTTGGATACGGCGTTGTAGGCGACCTTAGTGCCCGCCTCCATGGCCTTGGCAAAGGTCTTTGTGTCAAAGCCCTGCTTGCACTCCCTTACCACCGAGCAGATGCCGCGGAAGATCTGGCTGGTTATAACGCCCGAATTGCCGCGCGCGCCGCGCAGCGCGCCCTTGGAGACGGCGTCGCATATCTCTTCAAAGCGGTTTGAAGAGCAGGCGTTCATCTCCGTAATGGCCGACTGCATAGTAAGGGACATGTTTGTGCCCGTGTCGCCGTCCGGCACGGGGAATACGTTCAGGGCGTCCACTTTTGCCCTGTTTATTTCTAACATTCTGGCACCGGTGGAGACCATCTTCCTGAAATCGGTGCTGTTGATGACTTTCTGCATAAATCTCCTCAAATGTCAAAACGCGTCCTTTGATCCAAGGGCGCGCAATACCGCGGAGGTCAGAGCTTGACCCCCATTATGTTGACGTTTACCGTATCGACTATCATACCCGAAAAGCGCTCAACCTTGTACTTTACGCCTTCTTTGAGCGACTCTGCGACGGCGTTGATGGAAACGCCGTACTTTACGATGACGTACACGTCTATATAAATCCTGTCGCCGCCGGTCACGACTTTTATCCCCTTGCCGCCCGCGGACTTCTTTTTAAAGAGCTCCGTGATGGAGTCCGCAAAACGACGGGATACGAGTTCTACGATGCCGTAACACTCTAAGGCGGCATATTCCGCCACTTTGGCGAGAACCTGGTCGGATATTGAAATTTTACCGTAAACGTTGCTTGTGTTGACTGACATAATATCTCCTGTCTATGTTATTTTATACTATTTG
>CALVPV010000056.1 GCA_944353935.1 uncultured Clostridia bacterium
GGCTTGTTCCCGAGATACCCTCCGAGCGCGCAGAAAAATACGAACGCCGCCGCAAGCACGGCCATGGCGATATATTTGCCCCTGTTATTTTTGCCGGCATCCTCCTGCCGAGGCTGCTCACGTTCTTCATCCTGCTGCATTCCGCCGTCGTATTGCATATTGACCTCCGCACGCACGCAACGCGTGCTCTTTTCTTTTTTTATATTATACACCCGAAAATTGCAAAACGGCATGTCACGCATGTTGCAAAACGCGCAAAAGGATGTTACATTTACAAAAAATGCGCGCACGGGCACGCCCGCGCACGCATTTTTGCTACTTCTTCTTTTTATCGAACTCGCCCGCCTCTATACGGCGATAGAGATCGTTGACTTTGAGGCGGACGGCTTCCGCCACCTCTTCCTTTTTTGCCGAGCCGAAGTCGCCGAGGAAGAATTCTTCGCCCACGACTATCACCCTCTTTTTCTTATGATAGTATACGGGGCGCATGGGCACGTCGCTGCCGTGCGCCTTTTTATACCCCTTGGCGACGAGCACGAACCCGGGGAAAAAGTCGGTAAGTTCGTCCTTGTACCCGTCCTGCGAATTTTCCGGGAATATCATCATGGATATGCCGCAGCCAAGCAGGTCTACCGTCTTTTTTACGGTGCGGGCGAGCCTGCCGTCGGTATACGTGGGCAGGAGCTTCATCCCCTTGTACACGAACGCCGAAAAGAAGGCTTCGAAGAACGCCCTGAATGACGCTATGCCGCGCGGCGACTTGTTCTTTTGTATATACAATACGTCACGCAGGTAGCGGAACCTTTCGCCGTAGCTGCCGAGCATCTGGCTGGCGCCCCACTTTACATGGTATACGGGAAAGAACATGCTGTATACCATGGGCCCCATTTTATTGGCGTGGTTTGCAAGGTACAGGCATCCGTCCGACGGGGGATCGCCTATATATTCCACCCGCGGCTTGCGCACAAAGATGCGCATGAGCAACTTGAACATCGCAAACACGGGTTGCTTTTTTTTGGGAAGTTCAAATTCTATCTTCATAAACTTAACGGCGCACCGGCATCACGGCGCTCACTTTGCGTTTTTAAACGTCACTTCCTTGCCGTAGCAATACACGGCGAGCGTGCCGGGGCCTACGGTGGCGCCTATTATGGGGCCGATGCCTGCGGTATATATGGGCACGGATTTATCCGGCAGCCTCTCTTCAACAAGCTTTTTGAGCTCCTCCGCCCCGTCCGGGCAGTCGGCATGCACGACGAATATGCGCTGGTGGGGATTTTCGCGATAGGTCTCCTTGAACAGGTCGGCAAGGCGGACGAGCGAATTTTTGCGCCCCTTAACCTTTTCCACCGCCACGTTCTGCCCGTCAGTATCGGAAATTATAATGGGTTTTACCTGCAACAGCCCGCCGAATACGGCGCTGGTCGTGCTCACCCTGCCGGCGCGCTTTAAATAATTGAGGCTTTCCACCGTGGCAAACTGGTTTACTTCCTGCTTGTGCTCCTCTATGTAGGCGGCGACTTCTTCAATGGTCTTGCCTTCGGCGCGCAGGTCTGCCGCCGTGAGCACTATTATGCCCAGCCCGAGGCAGGCGTTGCGGCTGTCTATGCAGTATATCTTGCTTTCGGGGTACTGCTTTAACAACGCGTCGCGCGCGGGCAAACTGCTCTTGAAGGAATTGGACAGCGCGGACGAGCAGGCTATATAGATTATATCCTTGCCCTGAGCTATGTATTTTTCAAACGCCTCTTTGAATTCCTCCGTAGTGATGAGCGCGGTGTGTATACGCACGCCGTCCCTCATCATATCGTAAAACTGCTTGGAGGACACCTGCTCCCAGTCGAGGCTCGCGGGGATGTCGGTATCGCCGTATATCATCCGCATGGGGATGTACTCCACCCCGTACTTTTCGCGCACGGACTTTTCAAGGTCGCAGCAAGAATCGCTTACAATTACAAAATCTCTCATTTTAACCCTCTTTTAAAATTTATTTTGCGCCGCGGCACGACGGTACGATATGCCGTATGGCGTACTATTGCACCACGACGATAAAGTCATATGTCTTTTGCCCGCCGTCAATTTCGTAATATTCGGCACCGGGGAAGCACTTTGCAAACCTTTGGCGGCAGGCGGAACGCTCTTGCTCGGTCGTGTCCGCGCCGTAAAAGACTATTATAAAGTCGCGCTCCTCCGCACCTATGGCGCGGGCGAGCCCCTCCGCCGCGGAGATCTTGTCCGGCGCGGATAGCATTATTTTTTTATCGGATATGGCTATGTAGTCGTCCCTGCTCACGGTGACGCCGTTCATGCCGGCGTCACGCACGGCGCGCGCCACCGCGCCGCTCGCCGAATGGGAAATTTCTTCCGTCATCGCGCAAAAAATGGCGTCGTCGTCATTGCTGCCGCAGTCGAGCGCAGAGAGCGCAACGTAGCCTTCGCCCGTGTTGTGCGTGGGCAAGACCATGACCTTGCAGCCGCGGCACATGGACGCGGCCTCTTCCGCGGCGATTATGACGTTGGAATTGTTTGGCAGAAGATACACGCAGTCGGCATTGACGGCATCTATGGCTTTGAGCAGCAGCTCCACCGAAGGGTTGCCGCACTCTTCGCCGTCAATGACGATATCGGCGCCGAGTTCCTTATAAGCCGCGCACAGCCCTTCGCCGCAGCCGACAGCCACGACGCCGTACGGCCTGCGCACGCCCCTTCTGCGGAACGCGGGCTGCTTTTTTTCCTGCGCCTCGCTGTGCTGGATATTCATGTTTTCCACCTTTACGGTGAGAAATTCGCCATACTCCTGTGCGAGCTGCATCACCCGCCACGGCTGCATGACGTGTATGTGCACCTTTACGATGCTGCCCTGCTTGAATGCCACTACCGAATTACCGATGCCCGCAAGGCGTTCGCGGAAATCTTCTACGGAGAACGCGCCGACATCCGTCTTTGCGTTGGTCAGGCGCAGGAGAAATTCCGTACAATAGCCGTAGGTCAAGACGCTGTCTTCGGTAAATAGCGAAATATCGGGCGCAGAGTGCGGATTGGAGAGCGCGGCGGCAGATTCTTCATACGCCTGCGCCCCTCCGCGCATGACCGCGAGGAACCCGCGCACTATGGCGAGCAGCCCG
Source organism: uncultured Clostridia bacterium (assembly GCA_944353935.1). Classification (GTDB taxonomy): domain Bacteria; phylum Bacillota; class Clostridia; order Christensenellales; family Borkfalkiaceae; genus Coproplasma. The sequence continues at coordinate 3,126 of CALVPV010000056.1, forward strand.
GCGCCGCCGCTGTCCACCGTGCCCGCCTCCTTTAAGACGTATAAAAGATCGGGCGTCTGTTCGAGCGCGGCGGCGGCTTCGCTCTCGTAGTCGGAAAAATAACTTTCAACCGTGCTGTTTATATCTATGCGCTCCGCCGCGTAGTCCGCCGCGCGGCGCATGACGGTGAGAATGGTGCCTTCCACAGGTTCGCTGAGCGAGGCGTAGGCGCAGCGAGTCCCCTCTTTGAACGCCGCGCCGAGCGCCGCAACGTCGGCATAGCTCTTGCCCGAAAGGCTCTTTGCCACGCCCGAAAACATCTGCGACAGGATGACGCCCGAATTGCCGCGGGCGCCGAGCAACATTCCGTCCGCCGCACGCTCCGCCGCGGCGCCAACGCCCTCTTCCTCCGAAGACAGCGCGCGGAGCCCGCCCGCCATGGTAGACACCATATTGTCGCCCGTGTCCCCGTCGGGGATGGGGAAGACGTTGAGGCCGTTTATTTCTTCGGCATTAGCCTTTAAATTGCCGAGCCCGCCTGAAAGAAGCGCGCGAAATTCATAACCGTTTATCTTTCTTTCGTCCATAAAAAATCCTGTAAATTTTTGACCGGATGCGCAGATGATGCCCGCGGCAGGTAGCCCACGCGGCAAAATGCGATATACGCCTTTTATTATAACACAAAAGCGCCGCTTAATCAAGGAATAAACTAACTTATTTTTGCGCACAACTCCCCACAATGCCCTTTATCACAATAATATAAAACTTATATAAACACAGTATAAATTATTTACGTGCGGAGCAAAAATATGGCAGGCGGTTTATAAGGGCGGCGCAAAATAGCGCCGCCCTTATAAAAATATATAGGAAGTGTATGTGTAGACCTGTATTATGCCTGCTGCGCGAGCGAAGTCAAAGTGCCCGTTTCAAGGTCGTACTTCCACGTCGCGGAGGGGTCGCCGTAATTTTCGTTTGCCACCCACAATACCGTCTTTTGCGTAAGGTTGTACACCGCGCTGTGCACGGTGACGCCGCCACCGCCGTTCCACGACCTTCTGCCCACCGAGGCAAGGATATCCATGGCTGCCTGCTCGTCCTTTATGATGCCGCCCGACTTGCCGAGCTCGCCGTTGATGTGGTCGTAGCGGTCGAGCCCCTGCATAGTGGCAACGTCCTCGCCGTCATAATAGCCGGGAGTAATTATAAAGTTGGTTATCGTCTGGTACTTGAAATCTGCCCCCTGCAGCATCTCGTCATACATCGGATCGTCGTTGTATATGACGTTGAGCGTGCGCGCCGTGCCGTCATTGTCGTCGGAATCGGTCACGCCTTCCGCAGGCACCCATTCAAGTATGGCGCTCTTGCCGTTTGCGTCGGCTATCATATAGTGGAAAGACGTATTCGCGGAATCGTGCAGGTTGTATTCTTTTACGAGTTCAACTGCCTCGTCCACGTCCTTGGCGTAATCGAGGATGAGGCGGAGCATAGTCGTGGAGGTTATGTCCTGCTTTGAGCCGTCCTTTTGGTCGGTGGATACGGCGCCTTTATCCGGAGCGGTGCCTTTCCCCTGATAGGACATGAATATGCCGCAGCTTACGCCCATCTCGTTTATGCCGTCGAGCGGAGCATAGGGCGCGGCAAGGCAGGTGACTTTATTTATGAGCCCCTCCACGTCCGCATCGGGATCCATGCCTATGTAATTTAAGTCTACCGTGGAAAACGACTTATACCTGCCCTCGCCGGGGTCGGTCACGGTGAGACAGACGTTAGTCTTGTCAAAATCATAGTTGCGGCCGAAGAGTATGTCGCCGTTTTCCGCCTTGGCGATAAACGACGAGCAGGCGATGTCCGTCTCGCCTATCTCTATATCTATGAGCCCGCGCGTTATCTGGCCGGTTATGAAGTCTATGAGCTCGCCGTCGTTTGAGGCGCCGCCGCCTTCAAGAAAATCTTCAAAGTAATAGCCGCCCTTTACGTTCATCGAATACACGGAGCCCTCTTCGTTGGCGTCGTTGCGCTCCCTGATGTGTTTGAAACTTGTCACGGAGGAGATCTCGTCTCCCCACACCCACGCGAACGCCACAACGAGGCAGCCCGCCGCAAACACCACGACGGCGAGTATTATGCACAATACCCTCCACCATATGGCGCGTTTTTTTGTTTGTTGCATTTTTTTCTCCTTGACAGATTTTTTCCGCCGACGGCGGAAAAATTATTTTGCAGACAGGGCGTTATAGTACTTTTCCAGGTTGTCGGCAACGGATGCGAGCGATTTATACAGGAGCGCGCGCTCCTCTTCGGAGAGGTCTGCCCCCGCGGCTTCGACCGCGGCGGAAGATTTTACCTTGATAAAATCGCACAGCTCCCTGCCCTTGCCCGTTAAAGTCACTTCGGCATTGTATTTGCCCGCGTCGTAATTTATGAACCCGCGCCCCTTGAGCATCCCGAGCGCACGCGAAATGGCTGCCTTGTCTTCGCACGTAAGGCGGCAGAGCTCCCCCGCCGTTACGGGGCCGCCGCCCGCATAATATATGCACATGACGTGTATGGCTTTGAGCCCGTAGCCGTCCATTTCAAACAACTTTATCTTTTGCACGAGCTTGTTTATTTTAAGCACCGTGACGGTAAAATTCTCAAACCTGTCCATAAATCAACCCCGCAAAACAAGCCGTTTTGCCTGCCTTGCATTGCATTATATACCGCCCCGCCCGCATTGTCAATCAAATTCGTTGATAAATCAACAAATTTTTGCCGTTAAAATATCCCGCGGCGGCAGCCGCGGGATAAAAACATGCGTTATTTTAGGCATATATACGCTTCAATTTTATTTTTGTGCTTTATTTAGCGCCATCTTTAAACCCGGATATTCCCGCGGCGAGCACACAGTCTGCCGTGGCGCGGTTGGTGGCGATGGGAACGTCATAGACGACGGCTATCCTTAAAAGCGCCCTTACGTCGGGGTCGTGGGGGAGCGCGGTGAGGGGGTCGCAGAAGAAGATGACGGCATCTATCTTGCCTTCGGCAAGGTGCGCGCCTATCTGCTGGTCGCCGCCGAGCGGGCCCGAAAGATAGCCCTTTACCGTGAGCCCCGTTGCCTCTGACACGCGGCGCGAAGTCGTGCCCGTGCCGCACAGGTCGTACTTTTCCAGCTCGCTCTTGCGGAACATCGCCCACTCTACAAGTTCTGCCTTTTTATTGTCGTGCGCGATGAGCGCTATCGTCTTTTTACCGTTCATAAAAACTCCTTTATATATTCTGTAAGAGCGCCGAGCCGAGGGGCACCCTTCGGCGCAAGCTCAATATGCCCTTGCGAATATCACCATATGCTTTGCCGGCTTGCCGCACACGGCGCACTTTTCCGCCGTCTCGCCTTCGGCATATACGCGCGCGGTGGCTGCGGTTTCCGCCTTTATCCTGTCTTCGCATTCGCGGCAGCCGCACCAGCCCGCCTTTACGAAGTTGCCGCCCTCTACTCCCTTTAATATGCCTGCCATGTCCGAGGCGTATACGATGCGCTTGTCACGCCTTTCGCGTGCGGCGTCGAGCATATCTTTTTGAATGGTATCGAGCAGCTGTTTTACCGAATCTGCCAACCCTTCGAGGGGAAGTTCGCCCTTTTCCAGCTTGTCGCGGCGGAAGGTCATCGCCTTGCCTGCCTCTATGTCGCGCGGGCCGAGCTCTATCCTTAAAGGCACGCCCTTCATCTCCCATTCGTTGAACTTCCAGCCGGGGCTGTTGTCCGAATCGTCCAGCTTTACCCTTATGCCCGCCTCTTCCAGCAGTTGCTTTACCTGAACGCACTTTTCCGTGACGCCCGCCTTTTTTGCGGCGATGGGCACTATGACCACCTGCACGGGAGCGACTACGGGGGGAAGGGCAAGGCCGCGCTGATCGCCGTGCGCCATTATTATTGCGCCGATGAGCCTTGTGGAAACGCCCCAGCTCGTAGTATAGGCGTACTTTAAAGCGCCGTCCTTATCCAGGAATTTTATGTCGAACGCCTTGGCAAAATTCTGGCCGAGATAGTGCGACGTGCCCGCCTGCAAGCTCTTGCCGTCGTGCATCATCGCCTCCATGCCGTAGGTGGCAACGGCGCCGGCAAACTTTTCCTTTTCCGTCTTTTTGCCTGTTATTACGGGTATCGCAAGGCAGTTTTCGGCAAATTCTTTATATACGCCGAGCATCTTTTTAGTCTCTTCCTCCGCCTCTTCCTCCGTGGCGTGAACGGTGTGCCCCTCCTGCCATAAAAATTCGGAGGTGCGCAAGAAGGGGCGCGTGGTCTTTTCCCAGCGCATGACGTTCGCCCATTGGTTTATAAGGATGGGGAGGTCGCGGTAGGACTGCAACCATTTTGAATACATGTTGCCTATTATCGTTTCCGAAGTGGGGCGCACGACGAGCGGTTCGGCAAGCTCTTCGCCGCCGGCGTGGGTGACGACGGCTACTTCGGGCGCAAAACCTTCCACATGCTCCTTTTCCTTAGATAAAAAGCTCATGGGGATGAGCATGGGGAAATAGGCGTTTTCATGCCCGGTGGCGCGGAAGCGCCTGTCAAGCTCCCTTTGTATGTTCTCCCATATGGCGTAGCCGTACGGGCGGATCACCATGGTGCCCTTTACGGGGCCGTAGTCCACGAGCTTGGTCTTTAAGACGACGTCTGTATACCACTGGGGGAAATCGCTCTCTATGTCGGCTATCTGATTTACAAAACGGCTGTCGTTTGCCATAAAAACTCCTTGAATGTTTGATATGTACGTTTAGTCAATTATAACATATCGGTGCGGCGCGGGCAAATAATTTGCGGCGCATTGCGGCAAAATGCGCATTTATTTGAAGTGACGGCAGGCGCACGGACAGGCGCCGACGGCGCGCGCAAAACAATTTAATTATTTTTTTATCAAACACTTGTGTTCGGCGCACAAAAAATGTATAATAGTCTTGGATATGGCTAGTTTAAATATAAGAAAACTTAAAAGCGGTACCGACGTACGCGGAGTGGCTTCGCCCGTTTTGGGAAGGACGGTCACATTGACGGCAGACGCCGTTGAGACGATCGCACGCGCCTTTGTTACATGGCTCAAAAAAAAGACGGGCAAAGAGCGCGTAAAAATAGCCCTCGGCAATGACAGCAGGATAACCGCAGACGAACTTGTGAAGGCCTTTGAACGCGGCGCCACAAAGAGCGGCGCGGACGTGTGCTACACGGGGCTTTCTTCCACCCCCTCCATGTTCATGATCTTAAAAAGCCCCTCCCGCAGGCTGGACGGTTCCGTGATGATCACGGCGTCGCACCTACCCGCAGACAGGAACGGGCTCAAATTTTTCATGCCCGAAGGCGGGCTTGAAGGTTCCGACGTGGACGAAATTCTTGAGATCGCGGAAAGGGCAGACTTTTGCGAAGGCGAGGGCACGATATGCAGCGACAGCTTTATGGACGAATACAGCGCGCTGCTTGCAGACCGCGTGCGCTCTGCCTGCGGCAGCCAAAAGCCCCTTTCCGGCATGAAGATAATAGTGGACGCAGGCAACGGAGCGGGCGGCTTTTTTACCGAAAAAGTGCTCAAGCCGCTGGGCGCGGACACCACGGGCAGTTTGTACCTTGACCCGGACGGCATGTTCCCCCACCACGCCCCCAACCCCGAGGACAAGACGGCGATGGCTACGCTTAAAAAAGCCGTGCTTGACAACGGCGCCGACCTTGGCATCATATTCGATACCGACGTAGACCGCGCGGGCGCCGTGGACAGGAAGGGCGAAGAGATAAACCGCAACAGGCTTATAGCGCTCATCTCCGCACAGCTGCTTGCCAAGCGCAGCGGCACCATAGTGACCGACTCCGTAACGAGCGACGGGCTCACAAAATTCATAGAGGAGCGCGGCGGCAGGCACCACCGCTATATGCGCGGCTACCGCAACGTCATAGACGAATGCAAGAGGCTGAACGACGCCGGCGAATATTCGCCGCTCGCGGTAGAGACATCCGGCCACTGCGCCTTTAAAGACAACTACTTTTTGGACGACGGAGCCTACCTTGTTACCGAGATACTCGTCATACTTGCCGGACAGCTCAAAAAGGGCAAGCGCCTTGCCGACCTTATAAGCGGGCTCGAAGAACCCGCCGAGGCTGCGGAGATAAGGCC
>CALVPV010000057.1 GCA_944353935.1 uncultured Clostridia bacterium
TGTATTCCTCCGTGGCGGCGTTTATCAGCCCCGTCCGCGTAAACCCGTACGAAGGGTGGTTTTCAAAAAAGCACAGCGCGCTGTATTCCGCCAGCCCCTCGTCCTGCCAGGCGCAGTTTATCTGGTCGCTGCCCGCCATGGCGTACCACCACTGGTGCGCGTTTTCGTGCACGACGGCGTATATCGCGTCCTCTTTGGCGAGCGCGTCGCTTATCATCGTCAGGGCGGGGTATTCCATCCCGCCCGCGGAAAAGCCCGTCTGCACCACGGACAGGGTGGGGTAGCAGTATTCGCCGAACGTCTCTTCAAAATATTCAAGGCTGTCTGCGGCGGCGGCAAGTTTTTCCTGCGCGCCGTCATCGTCGTAGTAGTAATAGGATATCTGCGTGCCGCCGACGTCGCGCGTTGCCACTTCAAAGCTGTCGGAAAGCACCATGCAAAAGTCGCGCGCGTTTTTCAGGGAATAGCAAAAGGTGTTGCCTTGTGCGCTCTCCTGCCTGCCGCTCGTGGCTGCCGTGTAGCCCGCGGGCAGCGTCAATTGCACCATATAGTCGGCGCAATCGGAAACAAACGGGTCGCCGTCGCTGTAATATTCGCACTGCAAAAAGCCTCCGTCGTCCGTGCGCACGCAGGCGATCGGGTAAAAGTTGCCAAGGTTTACCGTGTGCCGCGTTATGCCCGTGCGGTGGTTTACCTTTGCAAGGGCAAGCGTATAACTTATGGTGATTTCGGCGCGCCCGCCGCTCTTTAAGGTGTCTTTCAGCGTCACTTCAAGTATGTTCTCGTCCTCGCCGCACACCTTCCATTCGGCCGCGCCGCTCACCTCGGCTATCTCCATGCCCCCGTAGCTCGCGCCGCCGTAATACGCCTTGTTTTCCAGCTCGGAAGATATCGGCCTGTACAGCGCGCCCTTGCGGTAGGCGTTGCCGTACAGCTCAAATTGCAGCGTGTCCGTATCCGCCCCGCCGTTGTAGTAGTCCACAGTACATTCGGCGGTGAGCGTGCCGTTTGCCGCGCTATATTCCGCATCTATCGTATATTTCGTGCGTGCCGTTCCGCCCGCGCAGCCCGCCGAAGGGATTGCAAAAAGGCATGCCGCCGCGGCTGCGGCCAAAATGATGATCTTTTTCATAGCAACATATTCTATGCCGGCGGGCGGCGCAACTTTACCTGCTTTTGCAAATTTTTTTAACAAAACCGCGCGCGCAAAAATACAATGTATGGTATGAAAGTATGTGTGGTCACGGGCGCCGCCGACCGCCTGCCCGAATGCGACGTGGCGCTGTTCGGCTTTGAAAGGCTGGGCGATGTGGATTACGGGGACGAACTTTCGGGCAAGAGCGAAAAACTTGAAGAGGCGGCGCGCCTCTCGCGCACGCACGGCTGCTGCGCCGTGTGCGGGTGCACCACGTATTCCCGCGGGGCGGTGCGCAGATCTGCCGCCGTGGCGGAGAGGGGCAAACTTTTGGGCATATGCGACATGACGCGTGTTTTCGGCGGCGAAAAGTACAAGAGCGGCGCCGACATGGGGCTGTTCTTTACCCGCGGCGGCAGGGTGGGGGTGTGCATTGAAAACGACATATACTTCCCCGAATGCATAAGTTCGCTTGCGGCATGCGGGTGCGATGCCGTGGTGGCGATCATGGAACAGGCAAAGGACGGCATTCCCCCTCTGCTCGCAAGGGCGTACGCCTACCTGTACGGCGTGCCCGTAGTGATGTGCGCCGGCAGGACGGCGTTTTTTGCCTCTTCCGACGGTTGCCTCGCCACGTCCACCCGCCCCGTTACGCTGTTTGAAACGGACGGCAAAAAGGGGTGCCGCCTGGTCACTCTGCGGCTCAAAGGGGCGGGGGAGGACGGCAGGATAGACTACTGAGCGGCACTTCCGCCGTGCGGGCGCGCGTAGGACACAAAAATAATGGTAAAAAGCGTTATATTTTTATAAACCGCTTGAATTTTTCCCCGCCTTTTGCTATAATGTTATTCGTATGAAATTTCGGCAGGCGCAAAAATGCGCGCGGCACGGCTTTGCGTGCGGCGGCAGGCGCAAAAAACTGCCGGCAAAAGGGGGACGTTATGCTCAGCATGACCGGTTACGGCAAAGGCGAATACAAGGAGGGCGGGCTGGAAGTCTCCGTCGAAATAAAGACGGTGAACAACCGCTATCTGGACGTGTCGCTCAAGTGCCCCAAGGTGCTCGCCGCATATGAAGAGGTCATGCGCGGCATGATACGCGAAAAGCTCACCCGCGGCCATGCCGACGTATACGTGACGGTATCGGACAAGCGTGAAAGGCAAAAGGCGCTCACGCTGGACGAAGGCGTCGCCCTCTCCTATGCCGCGGCGGCAAGGCGGCTCTCCGCCCTCTCGCCGGACATCCCCTACGACGTCACCGCCACCGCGCTCCTGCGCATGCCGGACGTCGTATTGCGCGACGATATCCAGGCGGCGGACGAAGGGCTCATAGAGGGGGTGAACGCCGCGCTTTCGGCTGCGCTCGAAAACCTCAACCGCATGCGCGCGACGGAGGGGCAAAAGCTCGGCGCCGATATGCTCTCCAGGATGGACAGGATAGAGGAGCTCGTAAAAAAGGTAAAGGAGCGCGCCCCGTCGGTGGCCGAAGATTACAGGCAGCGGCTCAAAGAAAAGATGGAAAAGTACCTCGGCGGGGTGACCGTGGACGAGGGCAAGCTGCTCACCGAAGTCGCCCTGTTTGCCGATAAGTCCAACATAGACGAAGAGCTCACAAGGCTCTTTTCGCACATAGAGCAGTTCAGAGACATATGCGCCGCGGGGGTCGTCGGCAGGAAGCTGGATTTCCTCGTTCAGGAATTCAACCGCGAGACCAACACCATCTGCTCCAAGAGCAACGACATAACCATCACCCGCTGCGGGCTCGAACTCAAAAACGAGATAGAAAAAATACGCGAACAGGTACAGAACGTTGAATAATGCAAAAAGGAACGTGCTCGCCGTGATATCGGGGCCTTCGGGCGTGGGCAAGGGCACGGTGATAAAGCGGATGTTTTTGCTCGACCCGTCGCTCAAAGAGAGCGTGTCCTGCACCACGCGCGCCCCGCGCGAAGGCGAAAAGGACGGGCAGGACTACTTTTTTATTTCAAAGCCCCGCTTTGAAGAGATGATATCCCGCGGGGAACTGTTGGAATATTCTTCACACTTTGAAAATTATTACGGCACGCCGCGGGCGTTCGTGGAGGAGGCGCTGCGCACGTCGGACGTCATTTTGGAGATAGACGTGGACGGCGCGCTCAACGTAAAAAGGGCGTACCCTTCGGCGGTGCTCATAATGGTGCTCCCGCCCGACATGGCGGAACTGGAGCGCAGGCTCAGGGCCCGCGGGACGGAGAGCGACGAAAAAGTCGCGCTCAGGATCTCGCGCGCGGCATACGAACTTTCCAAAAGGGATGAATACGACTACTGCGTGGTCAACGAAGAAGTTGACCGCGCGGCGGAGCGAATACTTGAAATTATCCGCAAAGAAAAGGAGGTTTTAAAATGATAAATAAACCCGCGGTTGACGAACTCATCAAAAGGCTTTCGGCGGACGGGCACGACGCGTCGCGCTATGAACTGTGCGTCGTGGTTGCCAAGCGTGCGCGCCAGATAATAGAGCAGAACAGCGGCAGGGAACTGCCCAACAGGATGAAGCCCATAACCGTCGCCAGCAACGAAATTTCCGGCGGCAAGGTGATAAGCGCAAAGGATTGAGTCTGTGCCCCGCGCCGTGCGCGGGGCGCAATTTTACTGTCCGCGCGGAGCAAACGTGCCGCGCAACGGTCGCTTTAAAGGCGGTAGAGCCATATGTATGCCGAAGTCATAGTCGATATAGCCCACAGCAACGTGGATAAAATATATGAATATTCCTGCGGCGAAGGCGTCGTGGCGGGCAGCCGCGTAAAGGTGCCGTTCGGCGGCAGGGTGGTGGACGGGTTCGTGGTCGGCGTCTCCGCGACGAGCGCCTACCCGCCGGAAAAGATAAAGCCCGTGTCCTTTGTGTACGACGAGCCGCCCGCCCTGGTGGAGGAGTGCTTTTTCCTCATGAACGAGCTCGCCGCGCGCTACCGCGTGCCCAAGGCGGTGTGTTTGAGGCTGTTCCTCCCCGCGGAGATGCGCGCCGGGCGCGTGCACGAGGTCTACAAAAAGCTGGTCAAGCCGCTTGATTTAGGCATATCCCTGCCCAAATCGGCAAAAAAGCAGGCGGAATTTTTACAATTTTTAAAGGGCGGAGAGGCGGAATACACCGCCTGTTGCGAAAGGTTCGGCCGCGGCGCGGTCAACGCCGTCATAGAAAAGGGGGGCGCCGAGCTTTTAAAGGTAAAAATAAACCGCACGCCCGCTTCTTTCGGCGAGGGTGCGGAACAGCCCAGGCAGCTCACGCCCGCCCAAAGGGACGCCATCGACAAAATAGAGGGCTCGCCCAAGACGGTGCACCTCATCCACGGCGTTACGGGCAGCGGCAAGACGGAGATCTACTTGAACATCATAAGCCGCGCCCTGCAGCAGGGCAAGACGGCAATATTCCTGGTGCCGGAAATATCGCTCACCCCGCAGATGTTTTCCCAGCTCAAGCGGCGCTTCGGCGAAAAGGCGGCAATATTGCACAGCGGGCTTTCCGCGGGCGAACGGTTCGACGAATGGTGGAGGCTGCGCACGGGCGAGGCAAGGATAGCCATAGGCGCGCGCAGCGCCATATTTTCCCCGCTGGAAAACATCGGCGCCATAATAATAGACGAGGAGCACGACGGCTCCTACTTTTCCGAATCGGCGCCGCGCTATTCCACGGCGGAAGTGGCAAAGATGCGCGCAAGGCACAACGGCTGCAAACTCATCTTGGGCAGCGCCACCCCGTCGGTGGAGACGTATTCGCGCGCCGTTTCGGGCGAATATAACCTTATAACGCTCACGCAGAGGATAAACGGCAGGCCGCTGCCCGATATCACCATCGCCGACATGCGCAAAGAGGTAAAGCGCGGCAACAGCTCCTCCTTTTCCTCCGCGCTGCGCGAAGAGCTTAAAGACACGCTCCAAAGCGGCAACCAGGCGATAATATTTTTGAACAGGCGCGGCTATTCGCACACCGTCATCTGCCAGGACTGCGGCTATGCTTTAAAGTGCGAACACTGCGACGTCGCGCTGGCGTACCATTCCGAAGAGGACTGCTTAAAGTGCCACTACTGCGGCGCAAAATACCGCCTGCCAAGGGCTTGCCCTGAGTGCGGCGGGCTGCATTTAAGGTACGGCGGCACCGGCACGCAGAGGGTGGTCTCCGACCTGAAAAAACTCTTCCCCTCGGCGCGCATACTGCGCATGGACAACGACACCACCTCCGGCAAGGAGGGGCACTATAAGATATTAAAGGAGTTCGGCGAAAAAAAGGCGGACATCCTTGTGGGCACGCAGATGATAGCCAAGGGGCACGACTTCCCCTCCGTGACGCTCGTGGGCATACTCGACGCCGACATGAGCCTGCACTTTTCCGACTACCGCGCGGGCGAGCGCACCTTTCAGCTTATAACGCAGGTATCGGGCCACAGCGGCAGGGCGGGCGAAGCGGGCAAAGTGGTGCTGCAGACCTTTTCGCCGGAAAATTACATACTGCGCTACGCCGTCGGCTACGATTACGCCGGGTTTTTCAAAAACGAAATAGCGCTGCGCAAGGCCACGGGCTTTCCCCCGTTCACGCTGATATGCAGGGTGATGGTCACCGCCGCGGACGACGCGCCCGCGCTCGAAGCGCTCAAGGGCGTGTACTTCGGCGCGGAAGAGCTGCGCGCAAAGTACCCCGGGGAATTCATATTTTTGAACAAGATGCACTCTCCCATAAAAAAAATACAGGGGCGCGTGCGCTATCAGGTGCTCATGCGCCTTGAAAGCGGCAGGCTGCTGCCGCAGATATACGACCTTGCGGTAAAATATTCGGGCGCGGACGCGCTCGTCTACGTGGAAGAGAACCCCGTAAACCTTTCGTGACGCCCCTTGCCGCGGCATTAGTGTATGCGCCGCCCTTCACGGCGCGCGCCCTGCCGCGCAAAAAGTTAAAATCATAAATCATACGTCAGAGGTACAAGTATGGCACAAAGATATGTGGTGCAGGTCGGCGACCCCGTCCTGCGTAAAGTTTGTAAAGAGGTAAAAAATTTCAACGGCGAGCTTTGGACGCTCTTGGACGATATGAAGCAGACCGTCCGCGCCGAAGACGGCGCCGGCCTCGCCGCGCCCCAGGTCGGCGTGGACATACGCGCCGTCGTGATAGACGTGGAGGAGGGCTTTTTTGAGCTCGTCAATCCCGTCATATATTATACAAAGGGCGAACAGACGGGGCCGGAAGGCTGCCTTTCCGTCAAGGGCAAGCAGGGCATAGTCACTCGCCCGGACAGGGTAAAGGTGGAATACCGCGACCGCTCGGGGCGCAAGCACAAGCTCACGGCGGAGGGCTTCCTTGCCCGCGCCGTATGCCACGAACTCGACCACCTGGACGGCATACTCTATATAGATAAGGCAAAAGATATAGTCGATCTTTCAGAGGACGAACAATGAAGATAGTTTACGCAGGCACACCCGAATACGCGGTGGCGCCCCTGAAAGCGCTTGTGGAAAGGGGATACGACGTGGTTGCCGTCGTCACGCAGGAGGACGTTCCCGTGGGGCGCCGCGGCATACTCACGCCGCCGCCCGTAAAGCGGTACGCCCGGTCGTGCGGCATACCCGTATATCAGTTCAAAAAGATACGCGAACACGTGCGGGAGCTGCGCTCGCTCGGCGCGGACGTCATGTTCACCTGTGCTTACGGGCAGATACTCTCGCGCGAAGTGTTGCAGAGCTTTTCAAAGGGCGTGTGGAACGCGCACGCCTCGCTGCTGCCCGAATTTCGCGGCGCGTCGCCCGTTCAATCGGCGATACTTGCGGGCAAACTCGTGACGGGCGTCACCGTGATGAAGACGGAAGAGGCGCTCGATTCGGGCGACATACTGCTCGTAAAGCGGTGCAAAATAGAGGAGGGCGAGACGGCGGGCGAACTGTTTGAAAAGCTCTCCGCGCTCTCGGCGGAGGCGCTGTGCGAGGCCGCGGACTTGATAGCCGCAGGCGACCTTAACCTGCTGCTGCAGGACGAAGGCGCCGCAACGTACTGCAAAAAGATAAAAAAGGAGGACGGCAGGGTGGACTTTTCCTCCCCCGCGCCCGCCGTGTGCGCGCTGATTAACGCCATGAGCCCTGCCCCCGCGGCGTTCTGCATCTTCCGCGGCGCGCCCGTCAACCTGCTCCGCGCCTTTTGCGCGCAGGATGAAGCCGGCGTGCCCGGCACGGTGCTCCGCGCGGACAAGCGCGGCATAGTCATAAAGTGCGGCGAGGGATGTGTCCGCGTGACGGAGGCGCAGTTTGCGGGCGGCAAGCGCCTTTCGGCGGCGGATATAGTCAACGGAAGAAAAATTTCGGCGGGGGATATGCTTGAATAACCCGCTCACAGACCCCTTCCTCGTTTTAAGCGAGGTGTACTTTAAGGGGGCATATTTAAAACAGGCGCTCGCCTCCGTCCCGGTGGAGCCCGCAAACCGCCCGCGCACGTCGCTCATCTGCTACGGCGTGCTCGAAAAGGACATTTATTTAAGCCATATCATAGGGGCAAACTGCCAAAGGACGCCCAAGGCGGCGGTGCGGCTCATTCTTAAAATAGCGCTATATATGCTGGAATTTATGGGCAAGCACGGCTACATGGTCGCCGACTGCGCCGTGGAGCTCACAAAAAAGCTCGGCAAGGGCGGCGCCGCGGGGTTTGTAAACGCCTTTTTGCGCTCGTACACGCTCCCGCCCGAGCCCGAAGGCGAAACGGAGCGCATATCGCTCACGGCGAGCGCTCCGCTCTGGCTGGTAAAAAGGCTGCGCCGCAGCTATAAGGGGGAGGCGGAGGCCGTTTTAAGCGCCCCTTCGCGTGGGGTGTGCGTGCGCTTTGAAAGCCATGAAGAGGAGTATCTGAAGGGCGACTATATAAAAACGCCCTTTCCGCATACCTATATCTTTAAAAATTTTGTGCGCGACGAAGGCTACGACCTCGGCTTTTACACCTTCCAGTCGGTGGGCTCCGTGGCGATATGTTCGGTGATATCCCCGTGCGAACGCCTTTTGGACGCCTGTGCGGCGCCCGGCGGCAAGAGCGTGCTGCTTGCAAAAAAGTGCGCCTTGGTCACCTCGCAGGAGCTGCACCCGCACCGCGCGGAGCTTATAAAGACGTATGCAAAGCGCATGGGCGCGGGCAACGTAAAGGCCGTTGTCGGCGACGCTTCGGCATTCCGCCCCGAATGGGAGGAAAAGTTCGACGCCGTGCTGTGCGACGTGCCCTGTTCGGGTACGGGCGTCATAAACGAAAACCCCGACATCAAGCTGTTCAGGAGGGAGGAGGACGTAGCCTCGCTTGCCAAGGTGCAGCAAAAGATACTCGCAAACTGTGCGCGCTACGTAAAGCCGGGCGGCAGGCTGTACTATTCCACCTGCTCCGTTTTGCCCGAAGAAAACGACAGCGCCGCGTTCGGATTCATCCGCGACAACCCTCTGTTTGAACTTTGCATACCCGACTGCGCGCTTGCGGCGCGCCGCACCAAGTTCGGGCTGCAATTTTTGCCGCACATATCGCTCGGCGCCGGCTTTTTTGTCACGTCGTTTGTGCGCAAAAGTTAAATTTATACCCATATATGCCTAAATTATGAAGCAAATAATCCAGGACTACAATCTTGCGCAGCTTACTGCGCTCGTGCAGGAGATGGGCGAAAAGCCCTTCCGCGCAAAACAGCTCTATACGGGCATGATGCGCGGGCACGACATATCGGGCATCCCCGCCCTTCCCAAGCCGTTCATCGCAAAGCTGCTCGAACGGTTCGAAGACCGTACCGTTGAAATAGCCGAGACTCTCACCTCTGCCGACGGCACGCAAAAGTACCTGTTCCGCCTTGCGGACGGCAACATAATAGAGGGCGTCCTTATGAAGTACAAGTACGGCAACACGCAGTGCGTGTCCACGCAGGTCGGCTGCCGCATGGGCTGCAAGTTCTGCGCAAGCACGCTCGGCGGGCGGGTGCGCGATCTCAGCCCGGGCGAGATGCTCTCTCAGGTGTTAAAGGTAAACGCCCTTCACGGCGGCGGGCTCGCCGCAAAGCG
>CALVPV010000058.1 GCA_944353935.1 uncultured Clostridia bacterium
GAATTCTGCGCCCTTTCCACAAGGTCTTTTTCTTCCTTTATCTCGTTCATCTTTCTCTCTATATCCCTGTTGCGCTCGTTGAGTATCTCGGCTATCGGTCTAAGCTCAATGTAGCGCGTATTTATGCGGTCGGACAGCGCCGCCTGCCGCGTGAGCTGTTCCACGGGACGCAGGATGAAGTAGGTGGCAACATACGTGAACAGTATGCACGCCAGCAGGTCGATTATAAGGTAGACTATAACGGTGGGCAAAAACTCGGCAAACAGCGCCCATTCGCTCTGCACCGTCTCGGCTATCCTTATATAACAGGTGGCGCCGGCTATCGTCATCCTGCGGCAGTAGTAGGCATAGTCCACCCCGACGGTGGCGCTCCGCCTTACGGCAAAGCCTTCGCCATCCTCCCCTTCCGCAGCCGCAGCGACCTCTTCGCGGCCGAGGTGGTTTTCCTCCACCTCTATATCCTCGCTGTCGGCAAGCACGCTGCCGTCTTCGGCTATGAACGTGACGCGCGCGCCGTCCAGCTCCGAAGAAAATGCCTCGGCAGCCGCTTCGTCCAGCGAATAAAACTGCTCGCCGAAGGCGTTCATGTACGTTGACAGCGTCCTGTTCATGCGCGACAGCGTGGAATCGTAAAAGAGTTCCGTGGATACAAAGGAATACGCAAGTATCCCCAAAAAGGTTATCAGCACGGAGATGCACAAGATCCTTAATTTCATACCGTTAAACACAGGCGCCGCCGCACCGCGAAAAACACGCGGCACGGCAGCGCCCCGAAAATATTATTTTTAAATCGGAGCGCATATATACGGCAACGACCGTATTTTTATACCCCTTTTATTACTGCACGGTTAAGCGATAGCCTACGCCGAATACGGTTTCGAGGTTAGTCACGCCCAGCTTTCTGAGGCGGGAGATGTGGTTGTCCAGCGTGCGCGTTTCGCCCTGTTCATACCCCCACACTTCCAGCAGGATGACCTCACGCGAGAGCACCTTGCCGGGGTTCTGCATAAAGTATTTTAAAAGGGCGTACTCCTTTTTATTGAGCTCCAGCTTTTCGCCGTTCAGCCATACCTCCATCGTTTCGGTGTTTAGGGTAAGGCCGCCTATTGTCACTTCGTCCGACCTTATTTTGCGGCGAAGGGCGGCGTTGACGCGCGCCGTGAGTTCGAGCACGGAAAAGGGCTTTGCGATGTAGTCGTCCGCGCCGAGGTTGAGCCCGTTTACTTTGTCCTCTTCCTTGGAAAGGGCAGAGAGCATTATGCAGCTCACCTGCGGATAGCGCGCCTTTACGCCGCGCAGCACGTCCAGCCCGCTGCCGTCCGGCAGCATTATATCCAAAAGCGCCACATCGGGCTGCGCCTTTTCCAGCGCAGCGTTAAATTCCTTTATGGTCGGATATGCCTTGAAGCCGATGCCGTTCATTTCCAGCGCGACTTTTATAAGCCCGCTTATGCTGGCGTCGTCTTCGAGCACGAAAACCGTTCCGTTCATATTCTACTCCCCGTCAACCGCGGCGAGCTCAGGCGACGTCCACCACCGAATGCGCCATGAGGCTGAGGTGGTCGCCCACCCTTTCAAGGTTGCCCACAAGGCTGACGAACAGGCTGTTGTTTTCAGCGTTGCATTCGCCCCTGCGCATACGGTCTATGTGGTCGTCCAAAAGCCTCTTGCGCTCGGAATTTATCCGTTCTTCTATCTCGTCCGATTGCTTGATTTTTACGATATCGTTATTTTCCACTATCTGAACGACAAGTTCGTACTGTTCGTTCAAAAGTTTCATAAAGCCGGTTATGTCTTCCCTTACGGAAGCGGAAAAGCTCAACGTCTCGTCTATCGCCTTGCGGGTGTAGCCCACGATATTGTCGGCAATGTCCGCCACCCGGACGACGTCTATATTGTCCCTGTGGAGCACGTTGACGAGCTTTTCATCGTTTAATGATATGTCCTTGGCGGACACCTCTATCAGGTAGTCGGTTATCTGCTGCGAGAGCTCGTTCACCTTTGTTATGTCCTGGCGGATAACTTCCAGCTTGCCGTCGTCCTTGTTTATAAAGCCTTCCACCGCATTGTTGAGGCACTTCATGGCTATCGCCGCGGTGTATGTAGTCTGCTTTGTGAGCTGTCCTATTGCGAGCGACGGGGTGACGAGCAGGCGCTTGTCCATGAACCCCTCTTCATGCTTGTAGTTGTCCCTCTTCTTTTTCCTGTCCGGGATCACTATTTCCGTCAATTTTACAAGATACTTCAAAAACGGCAGGTAGAGCGCCGTGCATATCACGTTGAACATTGTATGGAAGAAGGATATGCAGGTGGAAGGGTCGCCGAACATCTTCATGAGCACGTCGTCGTAGAAGCCGCTCCACGCCCAGAGTATGGGCAGGAAGATGACGGAGCCTATAACGTTGAACAGCAGGTGATAGAGGCACGCCCTTTTTGCGTTGGTGTTTGTGCCGAAGGAAGAGAGCACCGCCGTAACGCACGTGCCTATATTTGTGCCGAGTAAGACAAAGAGTATGCCGTTGCCGCCTCCGCCGACCAAAAGGCCGTTCTGTGCCATTACTATGAGCACGGAGGTCACGGCGCTGGAGGACTGCACCACGCCCGTTATGCCCGCGCCTATAAGAAGGAGCAGCAGCGGGTTCTTTACCGCGGTGAGCGCGTCCTTTACGGCGTCTATTTCCGCAAAGCCCGCCATGGAGCCGGACATTATTTCAAGCCCGACAAAGACGAGCCCGAGCGAGGCTATGAGCGTGCCCGCGGTGTTCACCTTGTTGTTTTTGGTGACCATAGTCATGACGAGGCCGATGAGCGTTAAGAGCATGGCGTACATCATGACGTTGAACTTGTTGAGCCATACCAGCCAGCCGGTTATGGTGGTACCGATGTTGGCGCCCATAATAACGGCGCCCGCCTGCATGAGCGTCATTACGCCGGCATTTACAAAGCCCACCACCATTACCGTGGTAACGGAGGACGACTGCACTATTGCCGTGGCGAGCGCACCCACGCCGACGCCTGCAAAGCGGTTGCCCGCCGCCTTGTGGAAGAGGGCGCGCATCTTGCTTGCGGACAGTTTTTCAATGCTGTCGCCGAGGAACTTGAAGCCGAGCAAAAAGACGCCCAGCCCCACGAGCAGCAATACGATGCTTGCTGCGGGGGTTAAGTTTGCAAAATCCATATTCTTTCTCCTTTGATGCTATATCTATTGTACCAGCTAGCTGTAATATAATCCTCACAAATTTGTAATAAATTTGTAAAATTTTTTATCCGCGCGCCGAAAATCGGCGAAAAACGACCCCGAGATGTAAAAAAATTGTAAATTTAAGCGCCCTGCAAAGGCAAAATTTTGCGGGGCGCTTAAAAGGCAAACATCATATGCCCCCGCACGTTAAAAGCGGAGGTCAGTTTTTTTCATACCCTTTGGGGTTGTTCTTTTGCCAGTTCCAGGAGGAGGCGCACATCTCGTCTATGCCGTAGCGCGCCTTCCAGCCGAGTTCCCTTTCCGCCTTGGAGGCGTCCGCATAGCAGGCGGCTATGTCGCCGGGGCGGCGGGGCTTTATGGAATAGGGCAGGCTGTGGCCGCACGCCTTTTCATAGGCGTGTATGACGTCGAGCACGCTGTAGCCGACGCCCGTGCCCAGATTATACACATATACGCCGCTGTCCTTTATCCTGTCTATGGCGGCAACGTGCCCCCTTGCAAGGTCTACGACGTGTATATAGTCGCGCACGCCCGTGCCGTCCGGGGTGGGATAGTCGTTGCCGAACACGCCCACTTCTTTAAGTTCGCCTATGGCGACCTTTGCGATATACGGCGTGAGGTTGTTGGGTATGCCGCGGGGGTCTTCGCCGATGAGGCCGCTTTCGTGCGCGCCCACGGGGTTGAAGTACCTCAAAAGCACCACAGTCCACTGCTTATCCGCCTTGTACACGTCCTCCAGCATAATCTCCTGGAAGAACTTGCTCGTGCCGTAGGGGTTGGTAGTGCCGCCCGTGCGGCAATTTTCGTCCAGAGGCAGCCTCTCGGGCGTGCCGTACACGGTAGCCGAGGACGAGAAAACTATCTTTTTGCAGCCGTGGTCGCGCATCGCCTCAAGGAGCACCAGCGTGCCGCAGAGGTTGTTGTCGTAATATTCTATGGGCTTGGCGCAGCTTTCCCCCACCGCCTTCAAGCCCGCGAAGTGAATGACGAAATCTATTTTGTTTTCCGTAAAAATGGTGTCCAACGCGGCGCGGTCGCGCACGTCGGCATTGTAAAATTTTACGTCTTTGCCGGTGATCTGCTTTACGCGGGCAAGGCTCTCTTCGCTGGAATTGCAGAGGTTGTCCACTACCACCACCCCGTATCCGCTGTTTAAAAGTTCAACGACGGTGTGGCTGCCTATATAGCCTGCGCCACCCGTTACAAGTATGTTTTCCAATGCCGTCCTCCTTTTTTGCTTTAAAAATGCCGCGGCACGCCGCGGCGTTTTTTTACCATACCATAATTATAAAATATCAAAGGCGATATGTCAATAACAAGCCGCACGCTTTTTGAGCCGAAAAAAATACAATCCGCGTCACGGGCGCCGCGCGCGGCGCAAAGCCGCCGTAAAACGGCGGCTCCCTTTAAGCGGCGACGCGGCGTTCTACTCCACTGTCACGCTCTTTGCAAGGTTGCGGGGTTTATCCGGGTCGCGCCCGAGCATTACCGCCGTGCGGTACGCCAAAAGCTGCAGCGGTATGACGGCGACGGCGGGCGAGAGCATGCCGCGGCACGCGGGAACCTCCATAAAAAATTCCACCCGTCCCTTAAGGCTTGCCGGGGCGCAGCCCTCAGCGCACACCACCCCCGCCCTGCCCCCGCGCGAACAGATCTGTTCCACGGCGGAGGCGACTTTTTCGCTCAGCTCCCTTTGGGTTATCACCGCCACGGTGAGCGTGCTCCCGTCTATGAGCGCGAGCGTGCCGTGTTTGAGTTCGCCCGCGGGGTAGCCCTCCCCGGGGATATAAGAAACTTCGCGCAGCTTTAAGCTGCCTTCGAGCGCCACGGGATAATCCGTGCCCCTGCCTATAAAATAGACGCAGGAGGAGGACGCACAGGCACGGGCGGCATCTTCGGACAGGCAGTCTGATATAGCCTTTGCGCACATCGCCACGGCGCCGCACGCATCGCGCATTGCCTTTTTATATTGCGACGCGCCGCCGAGCGCGCCGAAGAGAAGGGCGAGCGCGGCTATTTGACCGCAGTAGCTCTTTGTGGCAGCCACGCACACCTCCGTCCCCGCCCGCACGGGGATGACGATGTCCGCCACGGACGTGAGCGCGGAATACGGCACGTTGGTCACCGCCGCCACGTACGCGCCCGACTTTTTTGCCGCACGCGCCGCCTCTACCGTGTCCGCAGTCTCGCCGCTCTGGCTCACTGCCACAAACAGCGTGCCCGCGCCCGCCGAAGTCTGCCTGTAACGGAATTCGCCCGCCGTTTCGGCACGCACGGGGATGCCGAGCAGCTCCTCCGCGCCGTATGTAGCGGCAAGCGCGCTGTTGTATGCCGTTCCGCACCCGCAGAGCACCACCTGCGAAAAGCCGCGCCTTTTTGCCGTGCGGGCGAGCGCCTGCCTGCAGCCCTGCTCTTCGAATGCGGCGACGGTGTTCTTTACGGCGGCGGGGATCTCGTTTATCTCCTTGATCATGTAGTGAGGGAAGCCGCAGAGCCCGCGCGTGCGGACGGAAGCGGGCACGGGCGCAAAGGTGAGGCTGAGCGGCCTGCCTTTAAAATCGCAGAAGGATATTTCGCCGCCTTTTGCAAACGCCACCGTGCCGTCCTGCAGCACCGCCACGTTTTTGCACAGTCCCGAGAGCGCCGGCATGTCGCTTGCGGCATAGCTCGCGCCGCCGCCTTCGCCTACTATGAGCGGATTGCGGTACCTGACCGCCACAAAGCCTTCATACTCCGAACAAAGGATACAGAGCGCAAACGCGCCTTTAAGGCGTTCAACGGTACATAGTACCGCCTCTTTTAAGTCGCCGCGGTAATATTTTTCCAGCAGGCGCACCACCACTTCGCTGTCCGTCGCGGAAAAGAAGGCGGCGCCCTCCGCCGCAAGTTCGCCCTTGAGCTGCGCATAATTTTCTATTATGCCGTTATGTACCACGGAGAACCTGTCGCTTGAATGGGGATGGGCGTTGGCGTCCGAAGGCTTTCCGTGCGTTGCCCAGCGGGTATGCCCTATGCCCGCGCTGCCGCACAGCTTTTGCACGAGCGGCTTAAGTTCGCACACCCGCCCCTTCCGCTTTACGGTGACTATATTGCCCTTATCCAATACCGATATCCCGGCGGAATCGTAGCCGCGGTATTCAAGGTCTTCCAGTCCCCCGTACAAAAGTTTTGCCGCACACTTTACCCCCGCGCACGCGATTATGCCGCACATTTCAGCCGATTACCCCCTGCATATCACTTAAATAACGCACTATCTCCGCAATACAGCGCCTGCAATCCTGTTCGTCTTCCCCCTCCGCCATTATGCGTATGGCGGGCTCCGTGCCGGAAGGGCGCACGCTCACCCTTTCGCAGCCGCAACGGCGGCGAGCCTCCTCCGCAAAGGCGGGCAACGCATCGCCTTTAAAGGGCGCGTATCTGTCCGCTGCGCGCACGGAAAGTTCCGCCTGAGGCATGGGCCTGTATCCGCGGAGAAGGGAGGACAGCGGCACCCCGCGCTCCGCGGCGGCTTCGAGCACCTTTATCGCGGTGACCAGCCCGTCGCCCGACGCGCCGTACTTTGCCATTATCACGTGCCCCGATTTTTCCCCGCCGAGCACCGCCCCGATTTCGCACATCTTTTTGTAAACGAACCTGTCGCCGACCTCCGTGCGGACGCAGGCAACGCCCATCCGCGCGAGGCTGTCGCACAGCCCCGAATTTGTCATTACGGTGGCTACTATGCCGCGATCATTGAGCTCGCCCAGCTCCTTTAAGCGCCTTGCGAGTATATACAATATCCCGTCGCCGTCCACCACGTTCCCGCATTCGTCGGCGGCGATGCACCTGTCGGCGTCGCCGTCAAAGGCAAAGCCGCAGTCCAGCCCATTCTCCTTTACAAGAGCACACAGCCTCTCCGGGCGGGTGGAACCGCCGTCGTTTATGTTTGTTCCGTCCGGCGAACAGCCCGTCACGTACGTCCTTGCGCCGAGCGCGTCGAACACCGACTTTGCTATCTGCCACGCGCTGCCGTTTGCACAGTCCAGCCCCACTTTTATGCCCTTGAACGAGCATGCGGAGAGCGAAATAAGGTGCCCGATATACCTGTTCCTGCCGCACACATAGTCGAACGAAGAGCCGATATCCGCGCCATATGCGGCGGGGAATTGCTCTTCCGCCCCGTCAAGGTAGTTTTCCAGCCGCGCTATCACGCCCTCTTCCAGCTTTTCCCCTCCGCTGCCCATCAGCTTTATGCCGTTGTCTTCAAACGGGTTGTGGCTGGCGGATATCATTATGCCGCAGTCGAAGCCGTCCGTGCGCGTGATGTAAGAGACGGAGGGCGTAGTGGTGACGTGCATTATGTATGCGTCCGCGCCCGACGCGGTAAGCCCCGAAACGAGCGATGATTCCAGCATATATGACGACCTTCTTGTGTCCTTGCCTATCACCGCCCTGCATTTTTTGCCGCAGCCGCGCGAATAATATCCGCCCAAAAACCTGCCTATTTTATAGGCGCCGTCCGCCGTGAGCGTCTGCCCCGCCCTTCCGCGGAACCCGTCCGTGCCGAAGTACCTACCCGTTTTTATACCTCCCCTCCGCGCCGCGCGGCTTTGACTTTTCATGCAGGCGCCCTATGCACAGCGCAAATTCCTTTACATCGCGTGAGACGGTAGTGCCCGCCGCTATGTATGCGCCGCGACCTATGCTGACAGGCGCTATGATGTTGCAGTTTGCGCCTATGAAGCAGCCGTCGCCCACCCGCGAGCGCGATTTGACCTTGCCGTCGTAATTTGCAAACACCGTGCCGCACCCGACGTTGACACCGCTGCCCAACACGGCGTCGCCTATATATGCGTGATGTGCCGCCTTGCATCCCTCGCCCAGGGTGCTCGACTTTATTTCCACAAAGTCGCCTATGCGGCAGCCCTTTGCTATATCCGCCCCGCCGCGCAGGTAGCAAAACGGCCCAAGGGTGCAGCTTTCGGCGACGCGCGCCCCTTCCACCACGCTCGCGCGGACGGCGGTGCCCCGCCCTATAAAGGAATCCTTTACCTGGCTGAACGGGTGTATGCTGCACCCTTCGCAGAGCGTGCTGTCGCCCGTGACTATGCACGGCCCGAAGAGCGCCGCGCCCTTCCACACCTTTACGCTGCGCGCAACCAGCACCCCCTTGCCGCACACCTGTACGCCCAGCTTTTTGAGCCTGCGCTTTGAATAAAATTTTTCCTTGCCGAACCTGCGCTTTTTGATCATACACTCTTAAAATATGCAAAGAGCTGCCCGAAAGTGACAAATAAAGTCCCGCCGGAAGCGCCCGCCCCTTTAAGCGTAATTTTTTTACCGTTTGATTTGTAAACTTTTTACAAATTACGGCAAAGCCGCGGGCGGCTGCCTGCCGCCCGCGGCTTTTTCAGTCCATTCCGCCCTGCTTTCTTAAAGCGCGGATCTCTTCCTGCGTGACCGCGTGCACGGGAGCGCTGCCCGTGCATTCGTTGGCGCTGACAATATCTTTGTACTGCGCTGCGCCCTTTTTTATATTTTTTCCCATAAGGTTATTCTTTGCAACCGCGACGGCTTTTATTCATATTTGCAATATAATCTAAAAAAATTGCAAAAATTTACTCCAACCTATGTACAAACGCAAATTTTGATGTTATAATAGTTTTAAAGAAAAAATAAATCGGGGGAAAGAGACAT
>CALVPV010000059.1 GCA_944353935.1 uncultured Clostridia bacterium
AAGCTGGACAGAAGGCTGGAAAAACTTTCCTGTCTTTTGTGGCTCGATTCTGACGATCCCGACGGGCTCACCGGTACCGATCACGAAAAGATAGCGCGGGCAAGGATGAAGCGCTATCCGTTCGTAAAGCCCTACAACGACGCGCTTGAAAATAAGTATCAGTGGTGCATAGCGTCCGTGCCCGGCAAGGCGTGGGCAAAGAAAGTATTTCCCGAGCTTACGGAAGAGGACGCTGTGGAAAAATTGTGGGAGGCTATATTGTATACTTCGCGCGTGGACGATGATCCCGTTGCCGCATGGGCACGGCACAATAAAACGCTTGCGCAGAGGTGCAAGTTCCTGAACGAGTATAAATTTGACCGCCTTGAATACAAGAGTTCCAACGGAACGGATTTTACCGTCGGTCTTATAGATAAGGGCATTTTTGCAGGCGGCGGAGAGACTACCCTGGGCAGCAACATATACTTCAATCCAAATATCCCCAGCGAAGAGGTCTTCACCTCGCCTATGCGCGGCAGGGCGGAAGGCAAGGTTGTTGCCACAAAGCCGCTCTCCTACCAGGGCAAGCTCATTGAAAATTTTTGGATGGAATTCAAGGACGGCAAGGTGGTCGATACCTATGCGGAAAAGAACGGCGACCTTTTAAAACAGATGGTCAGCATGGACGAAGGTGCCGCATATCTCGGAGAATGCGCGCTCATCGCCTTCGATTCGCCCATAAACAATACGGGCATCCTGTTCTACAATACATTGTTCGACGAGAACGCGAGCTGCCACTTGGCGCTTGGAAGGGGCTTTAACAACTGCCTTGAAAATTACGAAAACTACTCCTTTGAACAGTGCAAGGAAATAGGAATAAACGATTCCATGATCCACGTTGACTTTATGATAGGCAGCAAAGATATGAGCATTGTAGGAATAACAAAGGACGGAAAGCGCGTTCAGATATTCAAGGACGGAAATTGGGTAATATGAGTTAAGCAGACGCCGTGCGAAATTATCGCACGGCGTTTAAAAATCAGATAATGTGCAGTACGTAAAATTTAAGGTAGTGCGTCTCGTCGGCGCACAGCAGCGAGGGGTGGTCGGGCGCCTGTGTTTTGACCTCCACGCCGCGCACGGTGCGGCCGCTCTCCTTTGCCGCTTCGGCGAGCATCTTTTCGAACAGCGTCGATGACATATAGTGGGAGCAGGAGCAGGTTATCAAAAAGCCGCCGCTCTTTACCAGCTTCATGCCCTGTATGTTTATGTCCTTATAGCCGCGGTACGCGTCCTTCACCTCGTCCGCCGTCTTGCAGAAAGCGGGAGGGTCGAGTATAACAAGGTCAAACTTCCTTCCCTCGCGGCGGAAGTCGCGCAGGATGGCAAACGCGTCGCCGCAGACGGTGTCTATATTTTCAAGCCCGTTAAGTGCGGCGTTGGCCGTCACGCTGTCCAGCGCCGGGCGGGAGATGTCGCAGGCGGTCACTCTCGTTGCCGTAGTCGCGCAGTTTATCGTAAAGCCGCCGCTGTTGCAAAAACAATCCAAAACTTCGCCGCCGGCAGCGTATCTGCGCGCGGCAAAACGGTTCTCTTTCTGATCCAAAAAGTAGCCCGTCTTTTGTCCGTTTTTTATATCGACGAGCATTTTAAGCCCGTTTTCTTCTATCTTTACAAGGTCGGGCACCTCGCCGTACAGCACCTGCTTTACCTCGGTAAGCCCTTCCTTTTTGCGCAGCGCCACGTCGCTGCGCTCATAGATGCCCTTAGGGTCAAAAATTTGTACGAGGCACTCCGTTATGAGCTTCTTCCTTTGGTCTATGCCGAGCGAAAGGCACTGCACGGAGAGATAGTCGCCGTACTTGTCCACGATGAGCGCCGGCAATCCGTCTGCTTCGGCGAATACTACGCGGCAGCAGTTGTCGTAGACGAGCTTTTTGCGGTATTCCCACGCGGCGGAGATTTTTTCAAGATAAAACTGCCTGTCGTCCGTGCCGTCGTTCCTTATGAATATGCGCACGAGTATTTTAGAGGCGTGGTTTATGTACCCTTTGCCTATAAATTTTCCGTCAAACGAAAACACCGAGGCGAGCGAGCCGTTCTTGTCCTTGCCCTCTATTTTTGCCACTTCGTTGGCGTAGACCCAGCTGTGCCCGGACACAATACGCTTTTCTTCATTCTTTTTTAAATATATCTGATATGCCATGATTTTAGTTTATCAAAGGTTGCGCTTAAATGCAAATATAATTGCTTTTTAAGGATAAAAATGTTAAACTTTAATGGATATGAAAAGTTTGCTAAAATATCTTGTGAGCTACAAAAGGGAGAGCGTGCTTGCGCCGCTTTTTAAATTTTTGGAAGCGTGCTTCGAGCTCGTCGTTCCCTTTGTGGTGTCGGCGATAATAGATAACGGCATCACAGGGGAAAGGGGCGCCGTTTACATCGTTGAAATGTGCCTCATCCTTGTGGCTCTTGGCGCCGTAGGGCTTGTATGCGCGGTGTTCGCGCAGTTCTTTGCGGCAAAGGCTGCGGCGGGTTTTGCAAAATACCTGCGGCGCGACCTCTTTAATAAGATGCAGTCGCTCTCTTATGCGGAAATAGATAACCTGGGGACTTCACGCATGATAACCAGGATGACGAGCGACGTCAATCAGGTGCAGAACGGCGTTAATATGGTTCTGCGCCTTTTCATGCGCTCGCCTGTGATCGTGTTCGGCGCAATGATCTGCGCGTTTCTCATCGATGCGCTTGCGGGCGGGATATTTGCCGCCGCGGTAGTCATTTTGTGCATAGTGGTATTTGCCATACTGTTGGTGACCATACCGCTCTATCGCCGCGTGCAGGGCAATCTCGACGGCATCACGACGTATACCCGCGAATCGCTCACGGGCGCACGAGTCATACGCGCCTTCTGTAACGAAGATAAGGAGATCGCCGCCTATAACAGGCAGAACGAAGCGTTGAAAAAGTCGCAGACGTTCGCGGGGCGCGTATCCGCGCTTATGAATCCGCTCACTTATGCCATAATCAACATAGCGGTCATAATCCTTCTGTATACGGGCGCTCTAAAAGTTGACGCCGGGACGCTGACCACAGGCGAAGTCGTTGCGCTATACAATTACCTTTCGCAGATACTTGTGGAACTTATAAAACTTGCCAATCTTATCATCACCGTTACAAAGTCGTTCGCCTGTGCGGGAAGGCTGGAAGAGGTGCTCGCTATGCAGCCGTCTTTAAAGCGCGGCAGCAAGGACAGGACGGATGGCATGCCGTTTATAGAATTCAGGGATGTTTGCATGAAGTACGCTCCCGATGCGGGAAATGCCTTGACGGGCGTGACTTTTTCTGCCGAACGGGGCGAGACCGTGGGCATCATAGGCGGTACGGGCTCGGGCAAGACGACGCTCGTCAACCTCATTCCGCATTTTTACGATGCGAGCGAGGGTGCCGTGTACATTGACGGGATCAACGTAAACGGCTATTCGGACGAAGAGATAAGGCAAAAATGCGGCATAGTGCCGCAGAAGGCGGTGCTCTTTAACGGCACGATAGCCGAAAACCTGCGCTGGGGCAAGCCGGACGCGACGGAAGAGGAGCTCATGCGCGCGGTGGAGGCCGCTCAGGCCGCCGACGTTATAAAGTCTAAAAAGAACGGGCTCAACGAAAAAGTCGAACAGGGCGGGCTCAACTTTTCGGGTGGGCAGCGGCAGAGGCTGACCATCGCCCGCGCCCTTGTAAGAAGGCCCGAAATACTCATCCTTGACGACAGCGCCTCTGCGCTCGACTACGCCACTGACGCCGCGCTGAGGCATTCAATTAAAGAGCTTGATTATTCGCCGACCGTTTTCATCGTGTCGCAGCGCACGTCCTCCATAAGGAATGCCGATAAGATAATAGTGTTGGATCATGGCGCCGTCGCGAGCATAGGCAGCCACGAACAACTGCTTGAAAGTTGTCCGCTCTACCGCGAGATACACTATTCGCAATATGAAGAGAAGGAGGGCGCCTGAATATGAGACCCCTCAACCAGAAACAGACGATAAAGCGTATATTCCGCCAGCTCAGGGGGTATACATTTTTTATAATCCTGTCCGTGCTCATGTCTGTGATCACCGTCGCCGGCAACCTGCTTGTGCCCATCTTTTTCGGCGATGCGATAAATTATATGATTCGTGGAGCGACGGACTGGAGCGGCATATTCCGCGATTTTATACTTATAGGCGTATCCATTGCCGTAACGAGCCTTTCGCAGTGGCTGCAAAATATCATAAACAACAAGATAACTTATTCCGTGACGCAGGATATACGCCGCGAGGCATTTGAACATATCCAAAAGCTGCCGCTAAAATACCTTGACGCCCATCCTTACGGCGATCTCGTCAGCCGCAACGTTGCCGACGTAGATCAGTTTGCAGACGGGCTGCTCATGGGATTTACGCAGTTTTTCACGGGTATACTCACCATTGTAAGCACGCTCGTTCTGATGTTCGTGCTCAACTGGATAATAGCGCTGGCGGTATTTGTGTTGACGCCGCTCTCGCTGTTCATTGCAAAGTTCGTATCCACAAAAACCTATCGCCTGTTCCGCAAAAACTCACGCATCAGGGGGGAGCAGACGGCATTTATCGACGAAATGGTGGGCAACCTTAAAGTCGTGCAGGCGTTTTCGCACGAAGATGAAAATTCGCAAAGGTTTGACGAGATCAGCGAACGCCTTACAAAGGCATCGCAGGATGCGACGTTCTTTTCGTCGCTTCCCAATCCCACGACAAGGTTTGTAAATGCGCTCGTGTACGCAGCCGTGGCGCTTGCGGGCGCGCTCACTATAATCTATCCTTCCGTGTTGCCGGTGGCATTTAACGTAGGCAAGCTCAGCACGCTTTTAAGCTACGCCAACCAGTACACCAAGCCGTTCAACGAAATAACCGGCGTCATAACCGAATTGCAGAACGCCATAGCGTGCGCGGGGCGCATCTATGAACTTATAGACGAGCCTCTGCAGGAGCCGGACGCCGCGGATGCCGTCGTTTTGGAAAAGGCGGAGGGCGACGTTGAATTCAGGGACGTAAGTTTTTCATATTCGCCTGACCGCAGCCTGATAGAACACTTCAACGTCTCCGTCAAGGCGGGGCAAAAGATAGCTATCGTCGGCCCCACGGGGTGCGGCAAAACTACGCTCATAAACCTTTTGATGCGTTTTTACGACGTTGACGACGGCGCGGTCTGCGTGGACGGAAACGATATAAGGGCGATCACGAGGCAGTCGCTTCGCAAAAATTACGGAATGGTTTTGCAGGACACATGGCTCAAAAACGGCACGGTAAAGCAGAACATAGGCATGGCAAAACCGGACGCTTCCGACGAAGAGATCATACAGGCCGCCAAGAACGCGCATGCGCACAAGTTTATAATGCAGCTTGAAAACGGATATGACACCTATATCACGGAGGACGGCGGAAATCTTTCGCAGGGGCAAAAGCAGCTTTTGTGCATATCGCGCATAATGCTCTCGTTGCCGCCGATGCTCATTCTCGACGAGGCGACGTCTTCCATAGATACCCGTACGGAAATGCAGATACAGCAGGCGTTTTCCGCACTGATGCTCGGCAGGACTTGCTTTATAGTCGCACACAGGCTGTCTACCGTAAAGAGCGCCGACCTCATACTTGTGATGAAGGACGGCAAGATCATAGAGCAGGGGAGCCATAAAGAACTTATTGCAATGGGCGGTTTTTATAATAAACTTTACAACAGCCAGTTTGCCGTTTGACGAAACGGTGCGGAACATGTATAATGTTAAAGAAATAAATTTTGTGGCACGCGCGTGTGCGTGCGGAGAGATAAATGCTTCAGGTAAATAACGTATCGCTGCAATACGGCAGCAAAAAACTTTTTGAAGATGTCAACCTTAAATTCACAAAGGGCAACTGCTACGGCATAATAGGCGCCAACGGCGCAGGCAAATCCACCTTCCTTAAAGTCTTAAGCGGCGAGATAGAGCCCAATAAGGGTGAAGTGACGCTCGACAGGACGGAGCGCATGTCCGTTTTGCAGCAGAACCAAAACGCATACGACAACGTCACCGTACTGCGTGCCGTCATGCTCGGTCACAAGAGGCTCGTGCGCATCATGGACGAAAAGGAGGCGCTGTATGCAAAGGCGGACTTCACCGACGAAGACGGCGTGCGCGCCAGCGAGCTCGAAGCGGAATTTGCCGAACTCGGCGGCTGGGATGCCGAATATGAAGCGCAGACGCTTTTGAACGAACTTGACATACCCGAAGAGTGCCACTGTATGTTAATGGCTGACCTCGATGCAAAGCGCAAGGTAAAGGTGCTGCTTGCACAGGCGCTCTTCGGCAATCCGGACGTCCTTCTTCTGGACGAGCCGACGAACAACCTCGACATAAAGACGGTGCGCTGGCTGGAAAATTATCTGCTCGACTTTGAAAATACCATCATCATCGTTTCCCACAACAGGCACTTTTTAAATAAGGTGTGCACCCACATCTGCGACGTGGATTACGGCAAGATAAACATGATGCTCGGCAATTACGATTTCTGGTATCAGACCAACCAGTTGCTTGCACGCCAGCAGAAGGAGCAGAACAAAAAGAATGAGCAGAGGGCGAAGGAGTTACAGGACTTTATTGCAAGGTTTGCCGCCAACGCGTCCAAGTCAAGGCAGGCTACGTCCAGGAAGAAAGAACTGGAAAAGCTCACCATTACGGATTTCAAACCTTCGCTCCGCAAATATCCCTATATAGATTTTAAGTTTGAAAAGGAGCTCGGCAACGATATCCTCATGGTCGAAAACTTGACTAAAAAGGGCTATTTTGAAAACGTCTCCTTTACCGTGCAGAAGGGCGACAAGATAGGCATCGTGTCCGACAAGAGCACGACGATATCCATGCTCTACGATATACTTATGGGCAAGGCTCAGCCCGATTCGGGCACGGTCAAGTGGGGCAAAACCGTGACGGCGTCGTATTTCCCGGAAAACAACAACGAGTACTTCCAGAATTGCGACCTTACGCTGGTACAGTGGCTTAGTCAATTTTCCAAAGACCACTACGAAGAGTACCTGCGCGGCTGGCTCGGCAGGATGCTCTTTTCCGGCGAAGAGGCGCTCAAACAGGCAAAGGTGCTTTCCGGCGGCGAAAAGGTCAGGTGCATGCTGGCAAAGATGATGCTCGAAGGGGGCAACTTCCTCATTCTCGACGAGCCGACCAACCACCTCGACCTGGAGAGCATAACGGCGCTCAACAACGGCATGAGCGGCTTTAAAGGGTGCATGTTGTTCACTTCGCATGACCAGGAACTCATGAATACCGTAGGCAACAGGATAATAGAAATAAACGGCACAAAGACATTCGACAAGAACATCACCTACGATGAATATATCGATCTCGTGACCGAATGACGTGCTTGAACGGGGCGTGCGCTATATCGCGTTCGCCCTTGTTTTTTATCGAAAGTGCTTGAATCGCGGAATTATTTTACAATATACGACAAATTAGAACTTGTTTCGTTAAATATTTTACGTGAATTTAAATAATATTTTACAAAATTACTTTACATACGGCAAAATATCCAGTATAATTTTATCGATCTGTCAAATAATTTTTAATTTTTTGGAGGATTGATGTTTTATGAAGACTGCAAACATAGTTATACTTGAAAGCAGCGAAGAGTTCCTTGGCGAACTCACGGCGTATTTTGACGGCAAACCCGAGTTCAACGTGTGCGCCGTCACGGGCAACGGAACGACCGGCATGACCTACATAGAACAATACAAGCCGGACATAGTTATCCTTAACCTTGTTTTAAGCGGGCGCGACGGCTTCGGTGTGCTGGATTTTATCCGCAACAATTGCGGCGGATGTAAGAGCATAGTCGTTTCCAACTTTTCGGATGAAAAGATAATAGGGTCGGCTATCGCCCACGGCGCAAGTTATTATTTTGTAAAGCCCGTAGACCCGCAGGCGGTTGCCGAAAGGGTAAAGGATATCCTCACCGAACGCGCTTCCGGCTATACCGTCGCGGAGGACGTGCGCGCAAAGCGCAGAGTGGCATCGGTGGACGAAAAGATAAGCAACATTTTCATCTCCATAGGCATACCGCCGCATATCAAAGGCTACGTCTATCTGCGCGAAGGCATAAAAATGACGATAGAAAACCCTTCGATAATAAATAACGTCACAAAAGAGCTCTATCCGAGCATTGCAGAAAAGTTCGATACTTCCGCAAGCAAGGTCGAGCGTGCCATACGCCACGCGATAGAGGTGGCTTGGAACCGCGGAAGGGTGGAAGCGATAAACGCCATATTCGGCGTGAGGGTGTACATAGGCAGCGAACGCCCCACAAACAGCGAATTTATCGCGCTCGTTGCAGATAAACTTATTCTTGAAGAGCTGATATAAAGTTAAGCTAAGGGCGCGCCTGCGGGCACGCCCTCTATATTTTGCCTATCAAGGCGTTACCCGTTTAAAAACGCTTGATTTTTTGCACGTGTTATTATATAATTTAAAAGCTCGCCGCTGTGGTGGAATTGGCAGACGCGCTGGACTCAAAATCCTGTGGTAGCGATA
>CALVPV010000060.1 GCA_944353935.1 uncultured Clostridia bacterium
TAAAATTTCCTAACATGATATCTCCTTAAAAGTGCCCGGCAAAACAGCCGCGGCAACAAGTTTGAATTTTACGGCATGCAAGAGAAGGCAAACGAGCCCGCACGCCCGTCAATTATAATATAAACTTTAAAACAACATTTAAGCCAACGCGTTAAAAATTTGAATCGAAAAACTTGCAATACTCCGTGCGGCATTGCCCGTGAGCGGCAATTTAAACTTTTATAAATTTGATGACCTTTGCAGGGACACCGGCGACGACAGAGTTTGCGGGCACGTCCCTTGTTACGACCGCACCCGCGGCTATCACGGCGTTGTCGCCCACGGTCACGCCGGGAAGGATTGTGCAATGCGCTCCCACCCAGACATTTTTGCCGAGCACGACCTTTGCGGGAATCATGCTTGCCCTGCCGCCCGGTGCAAGGTCGTGATTTAATGTGGCGATGACAGTCTGGTGCCCGATAAGACAACCATCTCCAACTTCTATACCTCCCTGATCTTGAAAACAGCAGCCGGAATTTATGAACACGCCTTTGCCTATTTTGATGTTTTTGCCGAAATCTGAATATATAGGGGGAAACATGCCGAAACTTTTATCCACCTCGTATCCTACAAGCTCCGACATGAGCGCGCGGAGCTCTTCCGGCGAGTGATAGCCGCTGTTTATCTTGCTCGTGACCATTACGGCATGCTGAGCGGCGGCATGCATAAACTCATGGGCGGGGCTGCCGCCTGCTATATACTCCCCGCGGGCGGTCATCCGCTTATATTCTTCGGCAGTCATTATATTTCACCTCTTTACACCTTACGCCGATATTATAATATCCGCAAAAATAATATGTCAAATACCTATATGTAATATTGCACCATACTTGACAGGCATATATTGCAAGTTTTATAATTGAGAAGAGGGACAAAAGATGGAACTTAGGGAACTTAGATATTTTTTGGCGATAGCGCAGAGCGGGAGCATATCCGGCGCGGCGGAAAAACTTTATATGACACAGCCCAGCCTTTCAAGGCAGATGCAGA
Source organism: uncultured Clostridia bacterium (assembly GCA_944353935.1). GTDB lineage: Bacteria > Bacillota > Clostridia > Christensenellales > Borkfalkiaceae > Coproplasma. The sequence goes on from CALVPV010000060.1 coordinate 1,030, forward strand.
ATTTAGAGCGCGAGGTGGGCGGCGCGCTGTTTGAACGCGGCAGCCGCAGGATAAAGCTCACCGAGCGCGGCAAACTTTTAAAAAAGCGCGCCGAAGAGATGCTTGAACTGTACGAAAAGACGATCGCCGACGTGAGCACGCCCGAACACGATATAAGCGGGGAGGTGCGCATAGGCGGCGGAGAGACGCCCGCAATGAAGAGCGTGATACGCGCGGCGCTGAACATAGAGCGGGCGCACCCCAAGGTAAAATTCAAATTTTTCAGCGGCGACGCCGTATCCGTACTTGAAAAGCTGGACAAAGGGCTTATAGACTTCGGCGTCATAATAGACGCCGAAAACACCGACGGCTACAACGCGCTGCGGCTGCCGCTTTCGGACGCATGGGGCGCGCTGATGAAAACCGACTGCAAGCTCGCGGCAAAGCCGTTCATAACCCCCGCCGACCTTGAAGGGCTTCCCCTGATATGCTCCGAACAGTCCTTTGCAAAGGGGCTTATCGCGCGCTGGCTGGGCAAAGATTCCGACGAAACAGCAATAGCCGCCACCTACAATCTGCTGTTTGTGGCTTCGCAGCTGGTGGAAGAGGGCGCGGGCGTGGCGCTCTGCCTTGACGGCATAATAAACACCGAGGGCAGCGGGCTTACATTCAGGCGGCTGGAGCCGCAGATCTTGACGCACATAGACGTGATGTGGAAAAAATACGCACTCTTTTCCAAACCGGCAGAGCTCTTTCTCGCCGAACTCAAAAAAGAGTGCGCCCTACAATAATTTTTTTTGCAAAGAGCCGCCTGCGCGCAGTAATGCGCGCAGGCGGCTCCGCTTATAGTTTTATAAGATTTCCAAAGCAAACGAGCGCCCAAAAATGCGCGCCGTTTGCACGGGGGCGAGGCGGTCGCAAGTGCCGCACAAAATTATTTTTTGCTGCGGGCTGCCAAAATCTTTTCAAACACCACGCCGTAAAAATGTTCCGCAGGCGTGGCGCGGAGGCAATCCTGTACGAATACCGACGCCCTGTCCGCCGCCTCTTCAAGCGGCTTCCCCGCAAGATATTCGGCTGTAAACACAGAGGCGAATATGTCGCCCGTGCCGTGTTTGCTTACAGGCAGCTTTTCGCCCATCACATAGGAAATTTTGCCGCCGCAGTTTATTGCTTCGCCTATCTTGCCGCCGAGCTCCACGCCCGTGACCACGGCAACGGCGCCCGTCAGTTCGGAGAGCGCCGCCAGCACCTCCTCCACATAGCCCTTATCGTACTCCGTCCTGTACTCGATGCCCGTCAAAAAGCAGGCCTCCGTGAGGTTGGGCAGTATTATGTCCGCACGGCGTATAAGGTGCGCCATCGCCTTCACATACTCCGCATCGAAGCCGCCGTAGAGTTTGCCGTTGTCGGCGAACACGGGGTCGATGACTATCAGACTGCCCTCAGCGGAAAATTCGTCAAACGCGCGCTCCGCCGCGTCCATCAGGTTGGCTTTACCGAGGTAGCCGAGCAAAAAGGCGTTGAACTTAAAGCCGTTTTGCTTCCAGTTGGAATATATGTTGTCCACTTCCGGCGTCAAATCAAGGTAGCTCCACGTTTTGAACATGGTGTGGTTAGAGAGCACCGCCGTGGGCAGCACGCACGCCTCCAAGCCGTACGCCGAAAGTATGGGGAGAGCCACGGTGAGCGAGCACTGTCCCACGCAGGAAAGATCCTGAATAGTTAAGATTTTTTTATCCATATGTATACCTCCCGCCCGCGCGCGGCGGGCAACCGAAATTGCAGTTTTGCCGCCGGCAGAGCCCGCGGATATTTAATATTATACCACCGTCTGATATTTATATAATAACCAGTTTAAGATAATTTAATAATACCAGATATACTCTGTGCAAAATGCCGCAGGGCCGCCGTTTCCGGCGACCCTGCGGGGAGAAAAAAAGGATTTTATTTGAGCAGAGGTTTTGCCTCCCCTGCCCACGCATCACATATAGTATAGCGCGAAGATGCAATAAAGTACGCACAGAGTTGTAAAAAAACGGTAAAATTTTTAAAATTTTTTGCCATATACCCCCTCTGCGGCGGGCAACGCCTTAAAAAGCGCAAAAAAAATAGCGCCCGCGGCAAGCCGCGGGCGGGAAACAGACGTCTGCATCACTGAGCGTCCAAAGGCGTAAAGCCGAAGGCGTTCACGTCAAACAGTCCCCTGTCTGTCAGGCGAAGTTCGGGGATGACGGCGAGCGCTAAAAACGAGAGCGTCATGAACGCCTCTATGCCGCGGTCCACGCCCGCTTTATACGCTGCATCGTACAGCCGCGCGGAGAGCGCCACGTGCTCCGCCGCGGGAGCCGAACTCATCAGCCCCGCGATGTCGAGCGGGACGGACACGACGTTGCCGCCGTGCACGAGCGTCATTCCGCCGCCCATGCGCTTGAGCTCTTCCACAGCCCTTGCCATTGCGGCTTTATCGTCCCCCACCACTATTATGTTGTGGCTGTCGTGAGAGACGGTGGTCGCCGCCGCGCCGTCCTTGAGCCCGTAGCCCTTTACCAGCCCCAACCCCACGCGGCCGCTTGCAAAGTGGCGCTCAACCACGGCGAGGCGCAGGATGTCTGTGCCGTCCAAAAGCACGTCGCCGCCGCGTGTAGGCACTTCTTCCACAAGCGCCTTTGTGACCAACGTGCCGTGCTGCAGCCCTATGACGCGGGCGCGGGGGCCGCTGAGCTTTATCGTAAACCTATCCGGCGAAACGGGCGCCGCATTTACCGTATTTTTTACCGCCGCGGGCAAACCGAGCCTGCCGGAAAAGAGCGGCTTGCCCTCCCGTGCGACAAGTTTGCCCGCCTTGAATACGGCGGAGCATTCAAAATCCACAAGGTCACCGAACACGGCAAGGTCGGCATCGTAGCCGGGCGCGATCGCGCCCTTGCCGTTTAGGCGGTAGCATTCGGCGGCATTCAGGGTGCACATCACCGCCGCCATTTCTCCCTTGAGCCCGCACTTTACCGCCGTGCGCAGCACGTGGTCTATATGCCCTTCCGCCGCGAGCCCGTCGGCATGCCTGTCATCCGTGCAGAGCGCGAACCTGCGGAAGTTGTTTGCGTTTACCGCCGGCAGCAGGTTTTTAAGGTCGTGCGAGGCGGAGCCTTCGCGCAGCAGCACATACATACCGCGCGCGACCTTTTCCGCCGCCTCCAAGGCGGTGGCGCACTCGTGATCGGTACGCACGCCGGAGACTATATATGAGTTGAGCTCCATTCCGCTCATCGCGGGGGCGTGCCCGTCGGTGAGCTTGCCCGCCGCACCCGCGGCAGCTATCTTGCTGAGCACCTCTTCATCCCCTGCGGCAACGGCGGGATAGTTCATCATTTCGCCGAGGCCGAAAAACTTGCCACCCTTTAAGGCGCGCGCCGTGGCGTCGGCGTCTATGACGGCGCCGCTCGTTTCAAACGGCGTGGCGGGCACGCAAGAGGGCAGCATGAGTTTTACTTCGAGCGGGGTGCGCGCGGCGGCGCGCCTTATGTAATCCGCGCCCGCCAGCCCGCAGACGTTGACTATCTCGTGCGGGTCTGCGATGACGACGGTCGTACCGCGCGGAACGGCGAGGGAGGCAAATTCCTCGGGACAGAGCTGAGTGCTCTCTATATGCATATGCGAATCTATGAGCCCGGGCACGACGACTTTGCCGCAAAAGTCGTACTCCTCCATACCGCTGTAACTGCCGATGCCCACGATCTTGCCGCCGCACAAGGCTATATCGCCCGTGCGCAGCTCGGCGTTGAAGACATCGAGGTAGCGCGCATTTTTTATAACGACGTCGCACTTTATCCTGCCGGCGGCGGCATCGGCAAGGCGCTTCATTTCCGCAACGGAACGATTTTTTTCAGGCATGGCTACACCCCTTTTTACTTTTGTTTTTTACGGCGCCGCACCGCGGCACCGCCTATATTATACCCCAAAGCCGCCGCTCCGTCAAGGTCAGGCGGCAAAGGCGCGCAAAAATTATAACGGACGGGCGCGATGACGGGCGTTATCGGGCGCACGGCGCGTCATATGGCGAAAAATGTTAACTTTTGAATTTTGTGAAATATTTTTACAATATTTTAAGAGTTAAATTTTAAATTAACACTTTTTATCGGCATTTTCATATAATAATGTTATATTATAACAATATTAAAATTTTAAAAATTTTTATAAATGTTATTGACTAACAAACATATCAATGATATACTGATTGCGAAATCAGGGAAGACGAAGCGATGCTCTTCCCCGACGGCGCAAGCGCCGGCACAAATAAGACAATACAAAAGTTTACAAATAGAACTAAAAAAAAGGAGATCGTTATGTTTTTCACAAAGTTATTCGGAAATATGTTTATGGACATTGACCGCAGGTGCACAGGGAACAAACTCGACCTTAAGACGACCGCACGTTTTTACAGGGCATTTGCAAATATGTAACGGAAAAAAGAGAGCAATCAAAACCAAATAAGAAAAAAATCATGCACCCCGAAAGCCGTACAACTTTCGGGGTGCATATTTTTTGATGTTTTTATGTGATGTCCTGCGGCGACGGGATATCGAGCGACTGCGCGGCGGCAAGCGTAATGCCCGAATAATTTATAACGGCAACGCCGCCAAAGCCTTCCCGCGGGCTGTGAAGGTAGTCCGAAAGGCACCTTAAATTTATCCCGGCTTTAAGGGCGCAGCCCTTTATCTGTTCATCCGAAGCCGCCGTGGGGAAACTTACCGTAAAGTGCAGCCCCGCCCCGCTGTCCGTCACCTTGTGCCGATATTCAAGGCGGGAGAGTTTTTCAAGCAGCGCCGCCCTGACGCCCCTGTAATAATTTTTGAGCCTGTTGATGTGCCGTTCAAAGCCGCCGCCCGCTATCATCCTTGACAGCGCCTTCTGTTCAAACAGAGGAACGGAAGAAGAAAAACGCCCGAAAAGTTCCGTATACCTTTTACACAGCCCTGGCGGCAGCAACATATACCCCATGCGCATGGACGGCGCGAGCGTCTTTGAAAAGGTATTTACGTATATCACCCTGTCCGGGCACAGCGCGTACATGTTTTGCAGCGGCTTGCCGTACAGGCGGAATTCGCTGTCGTAGTCGTCCTCCACGATGTACCCCCCGCGCGAAGCGACGTAGTTTATTAGCCGCATGCGGGCGGATACCGGCATGACGGCGCCCGTGGGGAACTGGTGCGCCGGGGATATGTGCAGCACGTCCGCGCCGGACGATATTGCCTCTTCGCAGTCCATGCCGCCCTCCCCCACCCTTACAAAGACGCATTTTGCGCCGTTTAAGGAATAGCTCTGATATATTTTGCGGTAACACGGATCCTCCGCGGCGTACAGCTTGTCCCTGCCCAAAAGCTGCACTATGGTGCCGTACAGCTGTTCGGCACCGGCGCCTATAACTATAAGGCGCGGATCGACGGCAATGCCGCGCGCGCGGTAGAGATAGTCGGATATCGCCGATTTGAGCTCGCCGTCGCCGTCCGCAGGCACCCTTTCGAGCAGGTGTTCGCCGCAGTCGGAGAGCACCTCCCTCATCAGCTTTGCCCAGGACGAAAACGGGAACAGCCCGGGCGGCGTACTGCCGTTTACGAAATCGGCGGCAAACTCGCGCTTAGGCAACACCTTTACGGCGGGCGCAGAGGAGCGTTCGCCGTGGACGAACGCATCCACGGGGCACACAAAAAAACCGCTGCGCTCGCGGGAGGTCACGTAACCCTCCGCCAAGAGCTGGTCGTAAGCCGTCTGCACGGTGACCACGCTGACGCCGAGGTCGGCTGCAAGGGCGCGCTTGGACGGCAGCTTTTCGCCCGCCCGTATCTTGCCGTGCAGAATATCGCCGCGCAGCAGTTCATACAGGGTATAGTATTTGTTTTTACCGCTCAGATCATAGGAATACATACCGCCTGATACCATCCGATAATATAAAATAAGTTAAATAAATAGTATCAGATTTTTTTTAAAATGTCAAGATAAGCCCTGCCGCGCGCAAGCAATGTTTGCGCGCGGCAGGGCCTTTAGATGATTTTGTATACGGCGGCATATATGCCGCAAACAATGCCTTTATAACCTGGACGCGACGGCCTTTAAAAAGGCGCGGCTCTCCAGCTTTACGGGGGTGACGCCCTCGCGGCGGAACAGCGGAATGAGGTCGCCCGTCATCTCGCCCGATTCTATCGTGTCTATCACGGCGCGTTCCAGCCTGTTTGCAAAATCCGCGAGCCCGGGGATGCCGTCAAGCTCGCCGCGCTTTTTAAGTGCGCCCGTCCACGCCCATATGGTGGCGACGGAATTGGTGGACGTCTCTTCGCCCTTTAAATACTTATAATAATGGCGGGTGACGGTGCCGTGGGCGGCTTCAAACTCGTAGCAGCCTTCCGGGGAGACGAGCACGGAGCTCATCATTCCGAGCGAGCCGTACGCCGTGGCAACCATGTCGCTCATGACGTCGCCGTCGTAGTTTTTGCACGCCCACAAAACGCCGCCCTCGCTGCGCACCACGCGCGCCACTATGTCGTCTATGAGCGTATACATAAAGTATATGCCCGCCTGTTCAAACTTCTTTTTGTAATCGTTTTCGTATATTTCGTTGAAGATATCCTTAAAGCGGTGGTCGTACGTCTTGGATATCGTGTCCTTTGCGCCGAACCAAAGGGGTATTTTGTTTTCGAGCGCGTAATTGAAGCAGCTGACGGCAAAACTCTTTATGGATGCGTCCAGGTTGTGTACCCCCTGCACTATGCCGTCGCCGTCGAACTTTTTGATGAGCTTGCGCGAGATCTCCTTTCCCTCTCCGTCGCACACGACGATGTACGCGCTGTCACCCGCCGCGGTGCGCGTTTCCACCGAATTGTAGATGTCGCCGTAGGCGTGACGGGCAAGCACTATCGGCTTTTTCCAGCCGGGAAGGTAGGGCATTATGCCGTTGACTATTATGGGGGCGCGGAACACGGTACCGTCCAGGATGCGCCTTATGGTGCCGTTGGGGCTCTTCCACATCTGTTTTAAGCCGTACTCCTGCACGCGCTGCGCATTGGGGGTAATGGTGGCGCACTTTACGGCAACGCCGTACTTTTTGGTGGCGAGCGCCGCAGCCTGCGTCACATTGTCGTCCGTCCTGTCGCGCTCCGGCAAGCCGAGGTCGTAGTACTCCGTTTTAAGCTCCACGTAGGGCTCTATGAGTATCTCCTTTATCCACTTCCAAAGGATGCGGGTCATTTCGTCGCCGTCCATTTCAACGAGCGGCGTGGACATCTTTATCTTTTCCGTCATGGCAAATGCTCCTGATCAAACTTATTACGCTATAAATTATATATTCAAACGCGCGCGTTTGTCAAATGCCGCGGCAAAAAAAAGCGATCGAGTAAAAATTTATGCCTATTTAAGTTTACAAGACGGCTGTACGGAGGAAAGTATGCCCGTTTTGAGCAGCAGCCTGCCGCCCGCCGAAGAGAAGTCGGCAACCGCCTGGTTTATGACGTCTTCAAGGACGGGGAAAAATTCCTTGAACGAGCGGGCGAA
>CALVPV010000061.1 GCA_944353935.1 uncultured Clostridia bacterium
AAGTTAATATCGTCTGCGGCGGGGATATGTTCTCCGCTCCGCCGCAGAATGACTGGTCTGTGTATTATCCCCCTCGCAGCATAGCTGCGAGGGGGATAAATTTTTTGTGCGCAGGAAGTAATCCTTCAAAGGTCTGTCGAATTTTCGGGGTACATATCAAAGTCAAAGTGCTTTGCTTTTTTACCGCATTCCAAATTATAGTATAAATTCGATCGGCACAATCCCCTCCTTTAATTCCTCCCCTTACCAAGGGGAGGCAAGTTGGAGGGCAAGCCCCCCCTCACCAAAAGGAGGCAAGTTAAATGGCATGTCCACCCCTTACCAAGGGGAGGCAAGTTAGAGAGATAATCCCACATCACCAGAGGGAGGCAAGTTAAAGACCAATGCAGCCCTCACCAATGGGAGCAAGTTAGAGAGATAATCCCTCCCCTTACCAAAAGGAGGCAAGTTGGAGGGCAAGTCCCCCCTCACCAAAAGGAGGCAAGTTAAATGGCATGTCCACCCCTTACCAAGGGGAGGCAAGTTAGAGAGATAATCCCACATCACCAGAGGGAGGCAAGTTAAAGACCAATGCAGCCCTCACCAATGGGAGCAAGTTAGAGAGATAATTCCCACATCACCAGAGGGAGACAAGTTAGGGAGATAATCCCACATCACCAAAAGGAGGCAAGCCGGGAAGAAAAATGCAAAAACATTTTGCCGTTTAACTTTGTTTATACTCATCGGCAAAAGCCTGTTTTTGTGCCGGGCTACGGGGTTTTCTTTGTACGATAGATGCCGCGGCGAAAGATCCACCGCGGCATCTGCATTGTACCTTTATTTGTGTGCCCGCAGGCAGAGGGGCAAAAGAGCACGTTCAGTCCATCACGCCGTGTTCGAGCTCGTCCAGCGTGAGCGTGAACGCGGGAATAAAGTTGTTCATAAAGTATTCCACCGATTTGATCCCGCGGGACATTATGTCCTCGCGTATGCTCTTTTCCGCCTTTTCAAATTCCGAATTGCCGCAGCGGCGCTCTTCCAGGCACTTTATGTATGCCGAAAGCCTGTCCGCCGCCTTTACGAGCTTCCATTCCGCGCTGTCCGTTTCCGCAAGCACGTAGGGCGAAAGCTCCTCCTGCAGCTCCTGCGGGAGCGTCCCTAACAGCTTTTGGCACGCGGTGCGCTCTATGTCCTTATAGGCGCCCGTGATGGAGTTGTTGAAGTACTTTATCGGCGTGGGCAGATCGCCCGTGAGCACTTCGGGGCATTCGTGATACATTGCGTACAGCACGCACTTTTTTACGTCCACGCTGCCGCCGCAGAGCTTGTTTTCTATCGCGGCGAGGGCGTGCGCGATGAGCGCCACCTGCTGGGTATGCTCCATTATATTCTCTTCGCGCACGGAGCGCATGAGCGACCAGCGCTTTATATACTTCATCCTGTCCATAAAGGCATAAAAATTATACGGCATAAGCCACCTCACATCCGATATATGCGCGCACGCGCGCAGAGGGCGCCCCGGCTGCGCCCGTCCTTTTAAATATTATATTATATTTCGCCCGTAAATTCAATTGACTTGCGCGCCGTTTTGACATATAATTTTGCTGCAACAAAAAAGTTGCGCATACAAATAAATACCGTCGGGGGTGCCGGCGCTGCGCGCGGGCTGAGATTATACCCTTTGAATCGGCAAGGTAATGCTTGAGCGATAGTACACAGGCCAATAAACTCGGGGTCGCTTTCTTTATTTTGTGCGGTAAAGAAGAGCGGCTCCTTTTCCTTTTCGACGGTAGAAAGGAGGTTTTATGAATTTTTCACTTTTGAGTTCGTACCTCGGCACCACCGAAGACGGCGGATACATATATGCCGACGTATGGACGGAATTTGCAAGCAAACTGCTTGTGGACGTGTTCCTTTACACGGCGATAGCGCTGGCGGTAATACTCATAGCCGTGGGCATAGCCGTAAAATACAGGCGCCCCGAAAAGTTTGCCGGCTACGTAAAGGGCGCTATGCTGCTTGCGGGCGGCTTTATCGCGACGGTGCTCGTGACGATGGTCGCGCTCGGCTTTGCAGAGATAGCCGAAAAGGGATATGCCGACTACACCGACATTTTGGGCTATGTGTATATCCCCTCCATAATCCTCGGCGCCGTGGTGGTGCTGGGTATTGCGGCAAGCTACATTGCCTCGCTCTTCGGCAAAAAGCCCTTTAAGATAACGCTGATAACCTTTGCGTCGCTGTTCGGCGCGGCGCTGATAGCGCTGCTCGTATGCCTGGGCGTATACTTCTCTTCCGGCAATGCGGAGATCAACAACGGCGCGGAGATAACCTCTTCGGAAAATATCGCCCTCTACCTGTGCGTCATAGGCGTCATTGCCGTGATAGGCGTGCTCGCCTGGCTCCTTGGCAGGGGTGAGAAGAAAGAATTTGACTCCCGCTCCCTCTCCTATGCGGGCATATGTATAGCCATGAGCTTTGCCCTCTCCTACATAAAATTCTTTGAAATGCCCCAGGGCGGTTCGTTGACGCTGGCTTCGCTGCTGCCGCTGATGATATATTCGTATATGTTCGGCGTAAGAAAGGGCGTGCTTGCAGGCTTTGCGTACGGCATTTTGCAGGCGGTGCAGGGGATATGGTTCATACACCCCGCGCAGTTCCTTTTGGACTATCCCGTAGCGTTCTCCGCGATAGGGCTGGCGGGCATGTTCTCCCGCGTGAAAAAGCTGCAAAAGCTGCCGCAGGTAAAGTTCGCGCTCGGCGCGGCGGCGGCAAGCGCCCTGCGCTTTATATCCCACGTGTTCGCCGGCGTATTCGCGTTTTCCGAATACTCCACATTGGATAACGTGTGGGCATACAGCCTCGGATACAATTCCTTTGTATTTGCAGACATCGCCATAGCCATAGCCGTGGGCGTTGTGGTCTTCTCTTCAAAGTCGTTCATGCTGCAGGTCAACAGGACGCAGGCCTTCGCCTTTGCAAACAGGGCATATTCCGACAAGCCCGTGCCCGCCGAAGAGGGCGCGCCTGCCCCCGCCGACGGGACACGGCAGTAAACGGTACATATCCGCCCGATATGCGGGCGGGAACATACGCACAAGACACAGGGCGCGCCGCCGTGCAGATGCACGGCGGCGCGCCCTGCCATTCTTCCTCCCGCCGCTACCCGCAGGCGGCAAACTGCAACACGTCCACGAGCACGGCAAAGCCTAAGATGAGCACAAAGCCCGCGGCGTGGATCGCCGCCTCCACCTTGCGCGGCACGGGGCGGCTGAATATCCACTCTATAATACAGAACACCACCTTGCTGCCGTCCAGCGCGGGGACGGGCAGCAGGTTGAACACCGCCAGATTCACACCTATATATGCCGCGATCTCCATAAATCCCTGCACGCTCTGCGAAGCCAGCTGCGACGTCAATTTTATCGTCGTCACCGGCCCGCCGACGGCGTTGAGCCCTATCTGCCCCGTAAGCAGTTCGCCAAGAACGCGGAATATGGTGCCGGCTATCCTGAACGAATAGGCAAAGGAGCGGCCGACGCTTTCAAAAAACGGGAACGTGCGGCTGACCGTGCTCACCTGCCAATAGCCGACGCCGTCCTCGCCCACGCGGGTATCCACGCCGAGCGCCTCCCACAGGACAGAGGTTTGGGAGGAATTTTCAAAGTCGCAGTCGCGCCGCAGCGTGACGGTTATCTCCGTAAGGCTGCCGCCGCGGTCTACGGTAAAGCGCGCGCCCTCCCCCTCCTTTTTGCCCGCAAGCGCCTGCATCAGGTCGGTGGTGAGGTACACACCGCCACCCTCCGCCTCTATTATCACGTCGCCCGCCACAAAACTGTCGGCGGCGGAAAACCCTTCGGGGTAGGTCACGCCGTCTATGCGCACGACCATCTGCCCGAATATCAAAAAGGACGCGACTATCATCACGACCGCCGTTATATAGTTCATGAGCGCGCCCGAAAGGAGCACGACTATGCGCTGCCAGGGCGGTTTGGACGTGAACGTGCCGCTCACGCCCGCCGCGGGGTTACAGTCGGGCGGCGCGTCCGGCGAGCCGTCTTCGCCGGCAAAGGCGCAGTAGCCGCCGAGCGGCACCGCGCGCAGCGAAAAGACTTCGCCGTTCCTTTTGCGCCGCTTTATAAGCGCCGGGCCGAAGCCTATGGCAAATTCATCTATTTTAAAGCCAAGCGCCCTGCCCGCGACGTAGTGCCCGAATTCGTGCACCGTTATCATCAGGAGCAGTATGAGTATGGCGAGCAGCACCGAACCTATGGCGCCGGCGACGGAAGAGACCGAAAGTAAAAGCATTGACTACCTGTACCGTTGAACGCGCCCGCCGCAAAGAGCGGCGGGCGCGCTATGTATTGAAGTGCGCGGGGCAAATCCTCGGCCCCGCCTCATCGCGCTCATGCGCGCAGCGCGGCGACGGCGGCGTTTGCCGCGGCGCGCGCCGCAAGGTCGGCTTCCTTAAGCTGCCCGTAAGAGGTGACGTCCTGCCTGACATGCGCCTGCAACACGCGGTCTATGACGGCGGGGATATCGGTAAACCTTATCCCGCCGCTCAAAAAGGCGCGCACAGCCACCTCCCCCGCGGCATTCATTGCGCACGGGAACGTGCCGCCAGCGATGCCGCTGTCCACGGCGAGCGCAAAGCAGGGGAAATTTTCCGCGTTCAAAGGGGAAAATTGCAGGCAGAGCGCCCTTGAAAGATCGAGCCGCGCGCCCTGCAGCGGCAGCCTCTCCGGATAGGACAGCGCGAGCTGTATGGGAAGTTTCATGGTGGGGTACGAGAGCTGCGCCACAGTGGCGCCGTCCTTGAATTCCACCATGGAGTGCACTATGCTCTGCGGGTGCAAAACGGCGGTGATTTTGTCATATCCCGCGCCGTAGAGGTGGTGAGCTTCTATCACCTCCAGCCCCTTGTTCAAAAGGGTGGCGCTGTCTATGGTTATCTTTGCGCCCATGTTCCACGTGGGGTGTTTAAGCGCCATCGCGGGCGTGACGTCCTTGAGCTTTTCCGCGGGGATGTCCCTGAACGCGCCGCCGCTCGCCGTTATGATGAGGCGGGAAAAGGGCGCCGAAAGGTCAAAGCCGAGGCACTGCCATATGGCGGAGTGTTCGCTGTCTACAGGCAGGATATCCACCCCCCTTTCGGCGGCGAGGGGCATGACTATGTCGCCCCCGCAGACGAGCGTCTCCTTGTTGGCAAGGGCGAGCGCCTTGCCCGCCTCTATCGCGGCAAGGGAGTATTTCAGCCCGGCAAATCCGCCCGCCGCCACCAGGACTATGTCCGCTTCGGGCAGGCGTGCCGCATCCAAAGCGGCGCGCCTTCCGCCGTACAGGCGGGTATGCGGCGGCACGTAGGATATCCTTTGCGCCGCGCCCTCGTCCGCAAGCGCGGCATAGCGCGGCTTTACGTCGCGGAGCTGCCTGCAAAAGAGCTCGTGCGAGCTGCCCGCCGCCATTGCGACTATCTCAAATTGCTCCGGGTGCTCTTTGACGACCTCTATCGCCTGCCTGCCTATGCTGCCCGTGCTGCCTATAAGCGCTATCCTTTTCATGCAAACCCCCGCGGGCGGCGCCTTAAATTATTATACCCCCGACGCCGCCGTTTAATGACTGTATCTTTAAACTTGATTTTAAAAAAGGTTTCCGCCGCGGCGGAAACCGTTCTCTTCTTTGCAGTTCTGCGCGCAAAAGGCACGCACATATGCCGCATTTAAGCAATGAACACAAACGCGATGAACGCCACTATGCCTGCAAACAGCGTGCCGTCGAAGCGATCCATCACGCCGCCGTGACCGGGGAGCAGGCTGCCCATATCCTTTACGCCCGTCGCCCTTTTCACCGCGCTTTCAAACAGATCGCCGAACTGCGTGGCAACGGAGAGGGCAAGGCCTATTACCATTGCCGCCGCCCAGCCGGGGAGCGGGGTGGCGAAGACGGGCTCGCCGCCGAGCACCACGAACAGGTAATATGCCGCAACACCGCCCAGAATGCCGCCCAGAATGCCGCCCGCGGCGCCTATCACCGTCTTGTTGGGACTTATTTCCGGCGAGAGCTTTAAGGGCACGCGCCTGCCGAGCGCCATTCCCGTGAGGTACGCGCCCGCATCGGTGAAGGGCGTGCATATGAACAGGAACATTATGGCGAGCATGGAATTGCTCTCCATATGGTTGACCGCAGAGAGGACGGCGGTGAGCAGCCCCGCATATGCGAGCGTGAACAGCGAATACAGCGTGCTTTTAAGGTCGGAGCGGCCGTGGTCGGCGACGAACATTATGCAGAGCACGAGCGCGCCGAGCGCGAGCGCGTCCGCGGCGCCTATCCAGCCGTTGCCCGTGAGCAGCGCCATGAGCGCAAAGAGGGGCGCGGAAAGGGCGCAGAACGTTATGGTGACGGCGCGCTGCAATACCGAGACCCCGCCATATGCGCGGATGAGTTCAAATGCGCCTATGCCGCCTATCGCGCAGAACAGCGCATCAAACAGCAGCGAGCCGTAGCCGTCGGGTATGAGCCACTTGCCGGCACACAGCGCTATAACGGCAAGCACGTATACGGTGCTTGTGATGCTTCTTATCTTCATATTTTAAACCTTTTAAATAGTAAAATAAACGCCTTAAACCTTGCCGAACCTTCTTGTGCGGCCGGCAAATTCTTTCAGCGCCCTGTCAAAGTGCTTATCCGTAAAGTCGGGGAAGAGCACGTCGGTAAAATACAGTTCGGCATACGCCGCCTGCCACAGCATAAAGTTTGACAGCCGTATTTCCCCGCCCGTGCGGATGATGAGGTCGGGATCGGGGATATCCGACGTGTACAACAGGCGCGCAAACCCCTCCTCCGTCATCTTCCCGCCGAGTTCGGCGGCAAAATTCGCGGCGCGCACGATCTCTGCCCGGCTGCCGTAATTTACGGCGAACACCACGGTAAAATCGGGGTCGCGCGGCGAACGGGAGCACACCTGCGCTATCTTTTCCGCCACGTCCTGCGGGAGGGCGGATATGTCGCCGATGGTGCGCACGGCGGCGTTTTCGCTGAGCAGCTTGGGGGCGTACACTTCAAAATATTTGCGGAACAGGGCAAACAGCCCGTCCAGCTCCTCTTGCGGGCGGGAGAGATTTTCCGTGGAGAGCGCGTACAGCGTAAGGTACTTTATCCCTGCCTCGCGGGCGTGGCGGACGAGCTTGACAATGCGCTTCATCCCGGCGTCGTGCCCGGCGGAACGGGGCAGAAGGCGCTTTTTTGCCCACCTGCCGTTGCCGTCCATTATTATGCCCACATTTACGGGCAGCGCATTTTTTTCAGCCATTTTATACCGTCATTATTTCCTTTTCCTTTTCGGAAACGGCGGAATCTATCTTGGCGATGTTGTCCGAGACCTGCTTTTCCACATCCTTTTCGCAGAGGGCGGATTCGTCTTCGGAGAGCACCTTGTCGTTTTTAAGTTTTTTGAGCGCCTCCATGGCCTCCCTGCGCACGTTGCGCGCCGCCACCTTGGCGTCTTCGCCCATCTTGCGTATCTTTTTGACGAGTTCCTTGCGGCGCTCTTCCGTGAGGTCGGGGAACACAAGGCGTATCACCTTGCCGTCGTTGGTGGGGTTGAGCCCGATATCGGAGACCTGTATAGCCTTTTCTATCGCCTTTAAAAGGGATACGTCCCACGGGGAGATGACGAGGCACCTGCCCTCCTGCACGGAGATGTTGGACGTCTGGTTGATGGGCGTGGGCACGCCGTAGTAGTCCACCATCACCCTGTCCAGGATGTGCGGATTGGCGCGGCCTGCGCGGATGACGGAAAAGTCCTCTTTAAGGACGCTGACCGTCTTGGAGAGCTTGTCGTCCAAAACGAGCATTATTTCCTCTACCTGTTCGTTTTCTATCATAAAAATCAGCTCCTTGATTATTTTTTATGCGTATGGGGCGCAATCTGCGCCCGAAATGATACTGCCGCAAGGTGTGTTTTCCTCCGCAAAGTTCAGCGAGCCGGCGCAAGCGTAAAGAACTTTGCAAGGAATAACTTTTTGCCTCGGAAAATTTAAAACAAATATGTTCGGAAAAAGAGCAGGCGAATTTAGTTCGCCGATACCTCTTTTTCACGACTTCCCGTAACCTCACGGAAAAAGATTTTGCCGCAGGCAAAAGATTTTTCGTGAACCCTTTTCGTGAACCTTTCCCGCAGCAAAGTTCAGCGAGCGGGCGCAAGCGTAAAGAACTTTGCAAGGAATAACTTTACGCCGCAGCAAGTTTAAAGAATAATTACGCCGAAACAAGGCAAGGCGGGATTGATTTCCGCCGTAAAGCCTTGTTACGACTTCCCGTAAATCTCACGGAAAAAGATTTTGCCGCAGGCAAAAGATTTTTCGT
>CALVPV010000062.1 GCA_944353935.1 uncultured Clostridia bacterium
GCGGAAGAGGGCTTCGGCGTGGAGCTGTACGACATCAAACCTGCCTCGTTCACGCCCGCGCACGGCAACGCCGACTTCGCCGAACTCGTCTGCTCCAATTCTTTAAAGAGCGACGATGTATACGGCAACGCGTGCGGGCTTTTAAAGGAGGAGATGCGCATCCTCGGTTCGCTCACCATGCAGGCGGCGGAAGTTTCGCGCGTGCCTGCGGGCGGCGCGCTCGCCGTAGACCGCGACAAGTTCGCCCGCTACATAACGGAAAAAATAAAGGGCAACAAAAACATAAGCATATTTTGCAAAGAGGTGCAGTCCGTCCCGCAAGAAAACGCCGTTGTTGCGACCGGGCCGCTCACCGCGGGCGCGCTTGCGGAAGATATTGCAAGGCTCACCGGCGGGCAGCTGCACTTTTACGACGCGTCCGCGCCCATAGTTTCGGCGGACAGCATAGACATGTCGCGCGCGTTTGCGGGCGGCAGGTACGGCAAGGGCGGCGACGATTACATAAACTGCCCCATGACAAGGGAAGAATACGCCGCGTTCTATGCCGCGCTCACTTCGGCGGAGCGCGCGGATCTGCACTCCTTTGAAAAGAGGGAGATATTTGAAGGCTGCATGCCGCTGGAAGTCATGGCGGCGCGCGGCGAAGATACTCTCCGCTTCGGCCCGTTCAAACCTGTCGGGCTCAGGGACGGGGAGGGCCGCTCTTACTACGCCGTGCTGCAGCTCAGGAAGGAGAATCTTGAAGGCAGCGCCTATAACCTGGTGGGCTGCCAGACCAACCTTAAATTCGGCGAACAGAAGAGGGTGTTTTCCCTCGTCCCCGCGCTGAAGCAGGCGCAGTTTTTGCGCTACGGCGTCATGCACCGCAACACGTTCATAAATTCCCCCGCCTGCCTTTGCGCGGACTTTTCTTTAAAGGGCGGCAGGAACATATTCTTTGCCGGGCAGATGACGGGCGTAGAAGGATATGTGGAATCGGCTGCGTCGGGCATCCTCGCCGCCATACACATTGCGCGCAAAATGGCGGGTAAACAGAGCATAGTACCGCCCGAATTTACTATAAGCGGCGCACTCTCGCGCTACATCGCGGCGCCCAATGTAAACTTTCAGCCCATGAACGCCAATTACGGGCTTTTGGGCGCGGCAGGCGTGGGCATACGCGACAAAAAGGAGAGGTACCGCTATCTTTCGGAGCGGGCATTGAAATCTATAAGGGAGTACAAACAAACGATATGTCAGTAGAATTTCACGCGACCACCATATGCGGCGTAAAAAAGGACGGCGTCACCGCGATAGCGGGCGACGGCCAGGTCACGATGGGTGAGAGCGTAATATTTAAAAACAGCGCCACAAAGGTGCGCAGGATATTCGGCGGCAAAGTCATACTCGGCTTTGCGGGCTCCGTTTCGGACGCCTTTTCTTTGAGCGAAAAGTTTGAAGGCATGCTCAACAAATTTTCGGGCAACCTCATGCGCTCCGCGGTGGAACTCGCCGAACTCTGGCGTTCGGACAAGATGCCCCGCAAGCTCGAAGCGCTTATGATAGTCGCCGATAAGGATACGATGCTCATCGTCTCCGGCACGGGTGAAGTCATAGAGCCGGACGGCGGCGTGTGCGCCATAGGCAGCGGCGGCAACTACGCCCTCGCCGCGGCGCGTGCACTTATCCAGAACACGGAATATTCTGCCGAAGAGATAGCCACCAAGGCGCTCAAAATAGCCAGCGAGATATGTGTGTATACTAATGACAACATAAAATGCGAAACAGTTTAAAACTTTGTATATGCGTCGCATAGCGGTGTCGCGCTGCGGCAACCTTCGGTCATTTACCTCTTAGTAAACTCCCTCGGGTTTTCCTCGCGCTCCTTGCTCTGCTCGCATCTGCAAAGTTTTAGCGCCGCGTTGACATAAGCGTTACATGGCGATGTCGCGCTGCTGCAAAGTTTTAGCGCCGCGTTGGCATAAGCGTTACAAGCGGTGTCGCGCTGCGGCAATGTTTTTTATAGGTGAAATAAAATGGATTTATCGCCCAAACAGATAGTAAACGAACTCAATAAGTATATAATCGGCCAGGAAGAGGCTAAAAAGGCAGTTGCCATAGCCTTGAGGAACCGTTACAGAAGGAGCAGGCTCACTCCCGAACTCATGGAGGAGATCACTCCCAAAAATATCATAATGAAGGGCCCCACCGGCGTCGGCAAAACGGAGATCGCGCGCAGGCTCGCCAAGCTCGTAAAGGCTCCCTTTTTAAAGGTGGAGGCAACAAAATATACCGAGGTCGGCTATGTCGGCAGGGATGTGGAGAGCATGGTGCGCGACCTTGCGGAATGCGCCATACGCCTCGTCCGTGAAGAAAAGAAGGCAGAGGTGGAATACCGCGCCCGCGCCACGGCAGAACGCAAAGTGGCAAAGGTGCTTGCCGAAAACAACAAGGCAGACCGCGGCGATACGGCAAAGGAAGTGTTTGAACAGAACTTCGTGGACGCCGTCCACGAGGGCAAGTATGACCACGCCGTGATAGAGATAGACGTCCTCGACCAGCCCAAGCCTCTCGAACTTTCCGCAGCCGGCGGCGCGGCGATAGACCTCGGCTCCATATTCGGCGGTATGGGGCTTCCCGGCAAGCGCAAAAAGCGCAAGCTGACCGTAAAGGAGGCGGTAGACCTGCTCATGGCGGAGGAGGCGGACAAGCTGATAGATAACGACGCCGTAAATGCCGAAGCCCTTCGCCGTGCGGAAAACGACGGCATAATATTCATAGACGAAATAGACAAGATAGCCGGCAAGGGCAACCAGGGCGCGGACGTCTCGCGCGAAGGGGTGCAGAGGGACATCCTGCCCATAGTCGAAGGCTGCACGGTAATGACAAAGTACGGCCCCGTAAAGACCGACTACATCCTGTTCATCGCGGCGGGCGCCTTCCACGTATCAAGGGTGGAAGACCTGATACCCGAACTTCAGGGCAGGTTCCCCATCCAGGTGGAGCTCTCCTCCCTCACAAAAAAGGACTTCATAGATATACTCACCCAGCCGGAAAACGCCATAACAAGGCAGTATTCGGTGCTGCTTGCGGTGGATAATATAGACTTGCGCTTTACGCAGGACGCGATAGAAAAGATAGCCGAGATAGCCGAAGATATCAATGCCACGTCGGAAGATATCGGCGCAAGGCGCCTTCATACCGTCATGGAATACCTGCTGGAAGACATCTCTTTCAACGCGGGCGGCGGCGACTATCCCGTTATCCCGGTTGAAATAAACAGCAAGTACGTGGAAGAGCATCTGGATAAGATAATTAAGAACCGCGATTTAAAAAAATACGTTTTGTGACCTTGTATATGCGTCGCAATACTGTGTCGCGCTCGCATCTCCAAGGTCACGTGCGGCGGTGCGTCGCAATACTTTGTCGCGTTTGCGGTTCCGCGCAGTCACTTACGTTTTAGGTAAGCTCCTTTGCGGCTTCCGCACGCTCCTTGTCTTGCTTGCATCTCCAAGGTCAAATGCGGCGGGTGCGTCGCAATACTTTGTCGCGTTGGCGGGTGTTTGCACGGCAGTCGATCGGTGCGGCAATATGCCGCAAATATTTGCACGCAGTCACGGTTGATGCGGCAATATGCCGCAAATAACATATATTTTTAAGGAAGGAATGCAATGATAAATATTCCCAAGGGGACTAAGGACGTCCTCCCCAAGGACGCGTATAAATGGCACTTTATAGAAGATGCCGCCCGCGGTACCGCGGAGCTTTTCAACATGAAGGAGATACGCACCCCCGTGTTCGAGCACACGGAGCTCTTTTTGAGGGGCGTGGGCGACACTACCGACATAGTCAACAAGGAGATGTATACCTTTAAAGACAAGGGCGACCGCTCCATAACGCTCAAGCCGGAGGGGACTGCGGGCGCCGCGCGCTCGTTCATAGAAAACGGCATGGGCGCAGGGCTTTTGCCGGTAAAGATGTACTACATCATCCCCGCATTCCGCTACGAACGCCCCCAGGCGGGCAGATTGCGCGAATTCCATCAGTTCGGCGTGGAGGTGTACGGCGCCGCAGGCCCGGACGCCGATGCCGAAGTGATATTTGCCGCGGCTCATTTTTTAAATAAGCTGGGCATAAAAAATGTAAAGCTCAACATAAATTCCATAGGCTGTAAGGAGTGCCGTGCCCGCTATAACGCGGCGCTTAAGGACTATTTAAGGCCTCACCTTGCCGAAATGTGCTCCACCTGCCGCGAAAGGTTTGAAAAGAACCCCCTGCGCATACTCGACTGCAAGGAGGAAAAGTGTAAGCTCGTCACCGCGGGCGCGCCCAAGATGATAGATTACCTATGCGGCGAATGCAAAGAGCACTTTGAAAAGGTGCAGCAGCTGCTCACGGCGGGCGGCCTTGAATATACGATAGACCCCAACATCGTGCGCGGGCTGGACTACTATACAAAGACGGTGTTTGAATTCGTTTCTGAAAATATAGGCGCGCAGGGCACCGTGTGCGGCGGCGGGCGGTACGACGGGCTCATAGAAGAGCTCGGCGGCAGCCATGTCCCCGCGGTAGGTTTTGCCGCGGGCATGGAGCGCCTCATACTGCTTATGGAAAACACCGGCGTGCAATTCCCCGAAGAATGCGGGCCGGACGTCTTCCTTGCGGGAATGGACGAAGAGAGCCGCACCGCGGCGTTCGGCATAGCCTGCAAGCTCCGCTCGGAAGGGATATCCGCGGAATGCGACCATATGGGAAGGTCGCTCAAAGCCCAGTTCAAGTATGCCGATAAGATAGGCGCAAGGCATGTCGTCGCACTCGGCGGCAACGAGCTGGAAAGCGGCGAATGCAATGTAAAGCGTATGTCAGACGGAAGTACGGAGCCTGTAAAGATAGACGGGCTGTGCGCATACTTTAAAGGCAAAAAGTAAAAAATAAAAGCGGATATGCGGCGACGGTATTGCGGTAATTGCGGCATATCCCGCGCTCAATTTATACATAAGGATGGTAATTTTATGAAGCAGTTAAACGAAGCGCAGTTCAACGAACTCATCTTGGGGTCAAAGCCCGTAGTGTGCGATTTCTTTGCAACGTGGTGCGGCCCCTGCAAAATGCTCGCCCCCGTTTTGGAGGACGTTTCGGCAGAATATGCCGAAAAAGCCGAATTTGTAAAGGTGGACGTGGACGAAGCTCCCGCGCTCTCTGCAAAGTACGGCATAATGAGCATACCCTTCGTCGCAATCTTCAAAAACGGGCAAATGGCGGCAAAGTCGGTAGGCTTTATGCCCAAGGGCGAAGTAAAACAGTTTTTAGACGGCAACCTTTAAGCAATGCCGGACGGCAATAAAACGAACCCGATTTAAAGCCGGTATACGGCGCCCGCGCGTAGAACTTGCGCGGGCGCTGCGTCTATCGCGCAATATATAGGCGCACGGCTCATATAAAGATGTGCTCTGCGCGGAGGTATGTATGCAGTTTGAATTTTACGTTCCCACGCGGATAATTTTCGGCGAAGGTGCGCTGGAAGAGCTCAAAAGCCGCGCTCTTCCCGGCAAAAAGGCGCTGCTTGTCACGTCTTCGGGCAGCTCTGCAAAGCGAAGCGGCGCGCTGGATAAGGTGTTGGCAGCCCTTGCTGCGCAGGGCGCGGAGTGCGTGCCGTTCGGCAGGATAGGCGCCAACCCCGACCTTCCCACGGTCAATGAAGGCGCGCGCGTCGCGCGCGAAGAGGGGTGCGACTTTATAGTCGCGCTCGGCGGCGGATCGGTGATGGATGCCGCAAAGGCGATATCTGTCACGGCGCCCAACGGCAAAAATTACTGGGATTTTGTCGCTGCGGGCACGGGCGGCGGCATGCCCGTCAAAAACAGTCCCCTGCCCGTCGTGGCGATCACTACGACTGCGGGAACGGGGTCAGAAGCGGACGCCACCGCCGTGGTGACCAACCCCGCCACCAATGAAAAGATAGGCTTTGTCCACCCCGGCATGTTCCCCGTGCTCTCCGTAGTGGACAGCACCTTGACGTACGGCGTCCCGCCGCAGCTCACGGCATTTCAGGGCTTCGACGCGCTCTTTCACGCCACGGAGTGCTATGTTTCCAACAAGGCCAATAAGATGAGCGAGATGCTCTCCCTCACGTCGATGGGCTATTGCGCAAAGTACCTTGCGCGCGCCGTAAAGGATGGGCGGGATGAAGAGGCGAGGGACGGCATGTCCTTTGCCAATATGCTCTCAGGCATGGTGATGACGCTCTCCGGCTGCACGTCAAAGCACGGAATGGAACACGCTCTCAGCGCGCTCAGCCCTTCGCTCGCGCACGGGGCGGGGCTCATCATGCTCGCGCACGCGTATTACGCGCACATGATATCCGTGCACGCCTGCGACGATAGGTTTGTGGCTATGGCGCATGCCATGGGTGCCTTTGACGCCTCTTCCCCGCAGGACTTTTTAAAGGTGCTCGACGCGCTCATGCGGGAGTGCGGGGTGGCGAATCTAAGGATGTCCGACTACGGCATAACGCCGCAGCACTTCCCCGCGCTTGCAAAGAATGCCATGTCGTCTATGAAGCGCGTGTTCCTAAATGACCGCGTGCCAATGACGGAGGGGGACGTGATAGCCATATATCAAAAGTCGTACAGGTGACTCCCGCGTATGAGCGTCTATGCCACGATTTTTAAAGGGGCGGCGGTGTGCCGCCCCTTCAATTTGCCTTCGGCTGCTTTTTTTTGCGCGCTTTATTGTCAAATGGCGGAAAATTTCTTTCATTTTATTGTAAAATACAAAAAAATATGCTAAAATCTATATATAAACCAAATCTTACGGAGCATTGTTATGATAGATATCTCTCTGATAGAAAAGACCGACCCCGAAGTTGCCGAAGCGTTGAAGCTTGAACTTTCCCGCCAGCAGGGCAACATAGAACTCATCGCAAGCGAAAATTTCGTCTCCCCCGCAGTTATGGCGGCGGCGGGCAGCCACCTTACAAATAAATATGCCGAAGGCTATCCCGGTCACCGCTACTACGGCGGCTGCCAGTTTGTAGACATCGCGGAAAACCTTGCGCGCGACAGGCTCAAAGAGCTCTTCGGGTGCGAATACTGCAACGTTCAGCCGCACAGCGGCGCTCAGGCCAATATGGCGGTGTTCTTCGCAATGCTTCAGCCGGGCGACACGGTAATGGGCATGAACCTCGCCCACGGCGGCCATCTTTCGCACGGCTCGCCCGTAAATATCTCCGGCAAATATTTCAATATCGTCCCCTATGGCGTGAGCAAGGATGACGAGCGCATCGACTATGACGAAATGGAGCGCATCGCCCTTGAATGCAAGCCCAAGATGATAGTGTCGGGCGCCAGCGCCTATCCCAGGGTTATCGACTTCAACCGCATACGCGAAATATGCGACAAGGTGGGCGCATATATGATGGTGGATATAGCGCACATCGCAGGGCTCGTTGCGGCGGGGCTGCACCCCTCGCCCGTGCCCGTTGCGGACTTTGTGACCACTACCACGCACAAGACGCTGCGCGGCCCCCGCGGCGGCGCAATAATGTGCAAGGAGGAGTTCGGCAAGGCGATAGACAAGGCTGTATTCCCCGGCATACAGGGCGGCCCCCTGATGCACATAATCGCGGCAAAGGCGGTTGCCTTTAAAGAGGCGCTCTCCCCCGAATTTAAAAAATATCAGCAGCAGATAGTAAAGAACGCCGCCGCAATGGCGGACGAGTTTTCAAAGCTCGGCGTAAAAATAGTTTCGGGCGGCACGGACAACCACCTCATCCTTTTGAACCTCACGGAAAAGGGCATGACGGGCAAGGAGCTGGAAAAGATGCTGGACGAAGTCCACATCACCGTCAACAAGAACGCCATCCCGTTCGATACGCAAAAGCCCTTCGTAACTTCGGGCATACGCCTGGGCACGCCCGCAATGACTTCGCGCGGGATGAAGGAAGGTGAGGCGCGCACCATCGCCCGCCTCATCACCAAGGTGATAGAGGGTAAGGAGGCTTCCTTTGAAGAAGTCAAGGCAGAAGTCGCAAAACTGTGCGCGGCATTCCCGCTGTACGCAAACGACGTGATGTAATTCCGCACATAAAAATGTATTCAAACGCCGCGGCGGTTTTTCCGCCGCGGCGTTCAAAATACGCAAAAATTTATATATTGACAATACTTGCATATAGCGGTATACTGTAAATACAAATAAGGTGCGGAGGCACAACGCCTTGTCGTGCCGGCATAGAGAGGGGGTTGTTTATGTATTGCAGAAAATGTGGCAAGCAGATAGACGACGAAGCGATCATGTGCCCCTATTGCGGCGAATTTACCGACGCATTTGA
>CALVPV010000063.1 GCA_944353935.1 uncultured Clostridia bacterium
TAAACGGAGGAACACAAAATGCAATATTCAAAAGACGTTGAAAATATGATTTGTGTTGCCAAGGGCGTTTCGGGCAGGTTTGAACACGGCCCCGCTCCCATTCCCGAAGAAGGGCAGTGGATCCAGGCAAAGGAAATCAAAGATATCAAAGGTCTTACACACGGCATAGGTTGGTGCGCGCCCCAGCAGGGTGCGTGCAAGCTCACGCTCAACGTTAAGGACGGCGTTATAGAGGAAGCCCTCGTTGAAACCATCGGCTGCTCCGGCATGACCCATTCCGCGGCAATGGCATCCGAAATACTTCCCGGCAAGACCATCCTCGAAGCGCTCAATACCGACCTTGTGTGCGACGCCATAAATACCGCCATGCGCGAACTTTTCCTTCAGATAGCTTACGGCAGGACGCAGTCCGCCTTCTCTGAAGACGGCCTTGTAATAGGCGCCGGCCTTGAAGACCTCGGCAAGGGGCTTCGCTCTCAGGTGGGCACCATGTACGGCACCAAGCTCAAGGGCACAAGGTACCTTGAAATGGCGGAAGGCTACGTTCTTGCAATGGCACTCGACAAGAACAACGAAGTATGCGGCTATAAGTTTGTTTCCCTCGGCAAGATGACCGACTTCATCAAGAAGGGGCTCACCCCCAACGAGGCATACGAAAAGTCTATCGGCACCTACGGCAGGTACACCAAGGAACAGGGCGCCGTAAAGCATATCGACCCCAGAACGGACAAGGAGGTTGACTAACAATGGCACTTTTTGAAGGATTTGAAAGAAGGGAAAAGAAAATTTTAAGCGTCCTTAAAGAGTACGGTATAAACAGCATAGAAGAGTGCAAGGACATATGCCTTTCCAAGGGCGTAGACTGCGACAAGATCGTCCGCGGCACGCAGCCCATCTGCTTTGAAAACGCCGTATGGGCATACACCGTGGGCGCCGCGATCGCCATTAAAAAGGGCTGCACCAAGGCCTATGACGCCGCTGCCGCCATCGGCATCGGCCTGCAGAGCTTCTGCATCCCCGGTTCGGTTGCGGAAAACAGGAAGGTGGGCCTCGGCCACGGCAACCTCGGCGCTATGCTCCTTCACGACGATACCGACTGCTTCTGCTTCCTTGCCGGCCACGAATCTTTCGCCGCGGCGGAAGGCGCCATAAAGATCGCCGAAAACGCAAACAAGGTACGCACCAAGCCCCTTAGGGTCATCCTCAACGGCCTCGGCAAGGATGCGGCTTATATAATCTCCAGGATAAACGGCTTCACTTATGTCAGGACGCAGTTCGACCCCTACACCGAAACCGTCAAGGTGACGGATACGGTCGCCTTCTCGGAAGGCAGCCGCGCAAAGGTAAAGTGCTACGGTGCGGATTCCGTTCCCGAAGGCGTTGCCATAATGAAGATGGAAAACGTCTCCGTGTCCATTACGGGCAACTCCACCAACCCCACCCGTTTCCAGCACCCCGTTGCGGGTACCTATAAAAAGTGGTGCGTGGAAAACAATAAAAAGTATTTCTCCGTTGCCTCCGGCGGCGGTACGGGCAGGACGCTCCATCCCGACAACATGGCGGCAGGCCCCGCAAGCTACGGCATGACCGATACGATGGGCAGGATGCATTCCGACGCGCAGTTCGCAGGTTCTTCCTCCGTGCCCGCGCACGTTGAAATGATGGGCCTCATCGGCATGGGCAACAACCCCATGGTCGGCGCAACCGTTGCCGTTGCCGTTGCCGTGCAGGAAGGCATGACCAAGTAAAAATACAAAAAAGTTTTCGGCCGCGGGCACTCCGCGGCCGTTTTTGCTTGTTTTTTTGCATGCGTCCCTTCTGCTCACAAAATTTTGCGCCGAGCTGCCAAAGTTTTTGTTTACATCTGGCACAAATGTATTATAATTAAATAGTATTATACTATGTTTTTATTTTCGGTAAGGAAATTTTTTTATGCTCTGTAAGCGCTGCAAAAAAAATGAAGCCACCAAGATATTCATAGAGATGGTCAACGGCGAAAAAGTGGGTTACAGCCTGTGCGAAAAGTGCTATGCCGAAATGTTCGGCAACCTGAACACCTCGGTAGACAGCGACATGCTCGCAGGGCTGTTCGGCCAGTCCAAGCGCAAAAGGCCGCGCATCTGCCCGGTATGCGGGATGACGTATTCCGATTTTGAACGCACCGGGCTTTTGGGCTGCGCCGCATGCTACGACGTATTCAAAGAAGAGCTCATGCCCTACATAAAGCGCATACAGGGCAAGGTTGAGCACATCGGCAAAGTCGGCCAGAACGCGCGCGAACAGGAGCTCACCCGCACGCTCTCAAAACTGCAGGAGGAGCTTGAACGCGCCGTCCGCGACAGGCGCTACAGCGACGCCGCGCGCATAAACGACAAGATAGACGGCGTGCGCCGCTCGCTCGGCGAAAAGGAGGACGGCAATGGCTGACATATCGGGCGGCACGCTCGTCTCTACGCGCATAAGGCTTGCGCGCAACCTTGAAGGCTATCCTTTCCCTTCCCATATCAAGGATGAAAAGCAGGCAAAGGAGATAATCAGGCTCGTCTCTTCGGGGCTCAACCGCCTTGACGACTTCAAGCTCTACTATATGGACGCCATAGACGAAGGGGAGGCGAATTCCTTAAAGGAAAACCACCTAATAAGCCCCGACCTCATGGCAAGGAAGCGCCTGGGCGCCGCGCTCATAAACGATGACAAAAGCATATCCGTGATGATAAACGAAGAGGATCATCTGCGCGAACAGTGCATAATAAAAGGGCTGCACCTCAAAAACGCATACGACAGGATCTCGGGGATAGACAGCAAGATAGGCAGGACTATAAAGTTTGCCTACGACGAACAGCTCGGCTACCTCACCGCCTGCCCCACGAATCTCGGCACGGGGATGAGGGCGTCGGTCATGCTATTTTTGCCCGCCGTGACGCTCAACGGCAGCATGGGCGACCTCGTGCGCTCCATCTCCCGCCTCGGGCTCACCGTGCGCGGGATATACGGCGAGGGCAGCAATGCCGAAGGGTATATGTACCAGGTGAGCAACGAAGTCACTCTCGGCGTCACGGAAGAGGATATCCTCTCTCAGGTTGAAGAAGTTGCGGGGCAGATATGCAGGCTGGAAAAGGCAGAACGCAAAAAGCTGGCTTCGGGAAGCAACAGGCTCGCCGTCAAGGATAAGTGCATGCGCGCATACGGCGTCGCCACAAACTGCGCGGTGCTCTCTTCGGGCGAACTTGCAACGCTTGCGGCAGACATAAAACTCGGAGCCTGCCTCGGCTTTATACCCGTATCGGACGTGGCCGCGATAGACGACCTCGTCGCAAGGATGCGTCCGTACAACATCAACATCTCCGCGGGGAAGCCTCTCACCGCCGCCGAGCGGGACGTATACCGCGCGGAATATTCGTCCGCCACCATAAAGAGGCTCGCGGGCGCAAGATGACGCCGCACGGCGTGCCTGCCGCGGCATTTTACCGTCTTTTGTACGGGGAGGAAATTCAAAATGGAAGATTACGGCAAATTTACTTCCAATCTCGTTGAAGTTATAGAAAAGGCCGAAAGCGCCGCCGAACTGTTCGGCAGCAGCTACGTCGGCAGTGAACATATCGTATTTGCCATGCTCAACACTCCGCAGTGCACGGCATGCAAAGTAATGACGGATAACGGCGTGGAGGAGGGGTCCTATCGCGCATATTTTGCCCACTCCATAGACCAGAATTCCAACATAAAGGGGTTCACCCCGCGCACAAAGCACATGCTCATCCAGGCGGTGGAACTTGCCGTCGAACTCGGCGGCGACGACGCCCTTGCCGGCACCGAACATATGCTCTACGCGGTGATGGCTGAACCCACCTGCCTTGCCATGCGCATCTTCAACGCGATGGGCGTCAACCTCACGCGGCTGGCTTCCAGGCTGGAAGTGGCGATACACGAAGGGTATAACGAAGACGAGGGCGGCTTTGCGGAAGAAAACCCCTTCGCGTCCTTCTTTTCTGCCTTCGGCGACAACAAACAGCGCGCATCCCAGCGCCAGCAGAACAAGGCCGACCAGCTCGGCGGAGAGATAGAAAAGTACGGCGTAAACCTCACCCAAAAGGCGCGCGAGGGCAAGATAGACCCCGTCATCGGCCGCAAAAAGGAGATAGATAAGATAATCCAGGTGCTCTCCCGCCGCACAAAGAACAACCCCGTCCTCATAGGCGAACCGGGCGTGGGCAAATCCGCCGTGGTGGAGGGGCTCGCCCAGGCTATTGTCAACAACCAGGTGCCCGACCTGTTAAAGAACAAGATAGTTTTTTCCCTTGACCTTGCGAGCATGGTCGCCGGCTCCAAGTACCGCGGCGACTTTGAAGAGCGCCTTAAAAACGCCATAAGCGAGGTGAAAAACAAGGGAAACGTCATCCTTTTCATAGACGAGATTCATCAGATAGTGGGCGCGGGCGCCACGAGTGACGGCAGCATGGATGCGGCAAATATTTTAAAGCCCATGCTCGCCCGCGGCGAATTGCAGACTATAGGTGCCACCACGCTGGAAGAATACAGAAAGTATATAGAAAAAGACGCCGCGCTGGAGCGCCGCTTTACCCCCGTGCAGGTGGACGAACCCTCCGTTGAAGATACGGTGGAGATACTCCGCGGCCTGCGCGACAAGTACGAAGCTCATCACAAGGTCGTCATCACGGACGAGGCGATAATAGCCGCCGCCACCCTTTCGGACAGGTACATAACGGACAGGTATCTTCCGGACAAGGCGATAGACCTCATAGACGAGGCTGCGTCGCGCGCCAGGCTCAACAGCTACAATATGCCTGCCGGCGTAAAGGAGCTCGAAGACAAGGTAAAGCGCCTCACCATGGAAAAGCAGAAGGCCGCCAAGGATGAAAATTATTCCCAGGCGCAAAAGCTCGTGGAGGAGATCAACGCCGTCCAGCAGCAGATAAATTCCGCCAAAAAGGATTGGAAGGGCGGCACACAGACAAACGCGCCCAGCATCGGTTCGGAAGAGATCGCCGATATAGTCAGCGGCTGGACGGGCGTGCCCGTGACCAAGCTCACGGAGGCGGAGAGCGAAAAGCTTCTGCACCTGGAAGAAAACCTGCACAAGCGCATCATAGGGCAGGACGAGGCTGTCTCCGCCGTAGCGCGTGCAATACGCAGGGCAAGGGCGGGGCTCAACGAACCGAACAAGCCGATAGGTTCCTTCATATTCGTCGGCCCCACAGGCGTTGGCAAGACCGACCTTGCTAAGGCGCTTGCCGAGTGCATGTTCGGCGACGAAAAGCTCATGGTCAGGCTGGATATGTCGGAATTCATGGAAAAGCACACCGTCTCCAAGCTCATCGGCGCGCCTCCGGGATATGTCGGGTATGACGACAACAACGGCGGACAGCTCACCGAAAAGATCAGGCGCAAGCCCTATTCCGTCGTGTTGTTCGACGAGATAGAAAAGGCGCACCCGGACGTATTCAATATCCTGTTGCAGATACTTGACGACGGCCGCCTTACGGACAGCAAGGGCAGGGTGATAAACTTTAAAAATACCATAATAATAATGACGTCCAACGTGGGCGCGAGCCAGATAAAAAAGATGTCCAACTTCGGTTTCCGTTCGGAGGAGGACGACGGCTATGTGGACATGCGCGAAAACATCATGGACGCCCTGCGTGAACAGTTCAAACCTGAATTTTTAAACAGGCTGGACGACATAATCATCTTCCGCAAGCTCACGCGCGAAGAGCAGGGGCATATCTGCGAAAAGATAATTTTAAGCCTTGAAGAAAAGTTAAAGTTAAAAAACATCAAGCTCAAAATAATGCCCTCCGCCATGGATAAACTTTTGGAGGAAGGTTACAGCGAAGAATACGGCGCCCGCCCCATGAAAAGGGTGGTGCAGAAGCGCATAGAAGACAGGCTCTCGGATGAAATTTTAGCCGGCAGGGTGCTCCCCGGCGAGCTCGTCACAGTAAGCGTAAACAAGGACGGGGATTTTGTATTCAAGTCCGAAAGTGTCCGCGCCGAATAAGTCTTTAAAATAGCGCATGCCCGCATATAAATTTAAGCCTTTTAAACGGGGCGATACGGCAATGCTTTGCGGTATCGCCCTGTTTTTTTCAAAACGCGCCATTTTGCCGCCCTGCGGGCGCCCTTTCAACCGATATTTTTCTACTCATTCAAATAGCGGCAAACAGGTGTTTCACCACAATATATTGTGGTTAGTAAAAATTTACAAAACAAAATACGGAAAAACCCTTGACTTATTCCGCCTCTGCTGATATAATCGGATATGTAAAAAGATGACGCCGCCGCAACTGACGAAATCAGCGGGATGCCGCCACGGCATAAACCGCAGGGGAGCGGCTGGCGGGGTAAGTTTTTGTCGTTCGTCTGGGCAGTTTGTATTTGGCGCGGTCAAGCCGCGGTATAAATCCAACGGCCTTTTTTTTGACCTTTTTCAGCCGCGCGGCGGCGCGTTTTGCCGCAAAGGTTTTGTATGACGGGAAGAATCCACTCCTTTGAAAGTTTCGGCACGGTAGACGGCCCTGGCATCCGCTTTGTCGTGTTCATGCAGGGCTGTCCGCTAAGATGCAAATACTGCCACAATCCCGACACTTGGGATTTTCGCGGCGGCACGGAGTACACGGCGGAGCAGGTCGCGCAGAACGCCCTTCGCTATAAAAGGTATTGGCGGGGCGGCGGTGGCGTAACCGTCTCAGGCGGCGAGCCGCTCGCTCAGATAGGTTTCGTGACGGAGCTCTTCCGCATTTTAAAGGCGGAGGGCGTGCATACCGCGGTGGATACGTCCGGCATCACGTATGACCCGCTTTGCGGGGAGAGCGTAAAAAGGCATTTCGCTCTGATGGAGTACGCCGACCTGTTTTTGCTGGATATAAAACATATCGACGGCGCGGGGTGCAAAGCTCTTACGGGCGCGGACAATTCAAACGAGCTCGCCTTTGCAAAATTCCTTTCGGATAACGGCAAGGATATCTGGATAAGGCAGGTGCTCGTCCCCGGCATAACGGACGGTGAAGAATATTTAAAACGCACGCGCGCGTTCATAGACGGGCTTTCCACGGTGAGGCGGGTGGAGGTGTTGCCCTACCACACCATGGGCGAGGCAAAGTATAAAAACCTCGGGCTGCCCTATCCGCTTGCCGGCATAAAGCCGCCGGACGGCGCTTGTGTGGAGCGGGCAAGGAGCATACTCGGCGCGGATCGGTAGCAATTCACCCGCATATATGCCTTGATTATTATCTTTTAAGGACTGACTATGGCAAAATTATTCGATGAAGAGGGC
Source organism: uncultured Clostridia bacterium (assembly GCA_944353935.1). Taxonomy (GTDB): domain Bacteria; phylum Bacillota; class Clostridia; order Christensenellales; family Borkfalkiaceae; genus Coproplasma. Next base: position 7,292 of record CALVPV010000063.1, read on the forward strand.
GTGTGCCTTGTGGAGATAGGCGGTTCCGCCTGCGCTGGGTGCCACAGCCTCATGCCGGAGGCAAGGCAGGCAGCGGCAAATGCCGGCATCCCCTTTTATTACTTTGACGAAAGCGAGGCGCAGGGCCTTATAGAGCAATGGAACGTGACTTCCGTCCCGTCGCTCTTTCTTGCGGACGGCGGGGTGCCGTTTGCAGACGCGCGCGGCTATCAGCCTTTGGAAATACTTGAAATATGGATAGAATATAAAATACAGGAGCATAAAAATGGCAAATGAAAAGATGTGCCCCGAATGGGAGGGCTTTGTTCCGGGAAAATGGAGCGACGACGAGGTAAACGTCCGCGACTTTATACAGCGCAACTATACCCCTTACGAAGGCGACGACGCCTTTCTTTCGCCCGCGACAGAGGCGACAAAGGCGCTCTGGGACAAGATACTAAAGCTCTCCGCCGAAGAACGCAACGCCGGCGGCGTGCTCAAAGCGGATACCGCCGTCGTCTCCACGCTAACCTCTCACGGCGCGGGATATATAGACAGGGAGCTCGAAAAGATAGTCGGCATCCAGACGGACGAGCCCTTCAAACGTTCCCTTCAGCCCTTCGGCGGCATCAAGATGGCGGAACAGGCCCTCAATATGTACGGCTATGAGATAGCTCCGGAAATAAAGGAGATATTTACAAAATACCGCAAAACGCACAACGACGGGGTGTTCGA
>CALVPV010000064.1 GCA_944353935.1 uncultured Clostridia bacterium
TTCTTACACCTCTTTCAGTATGAACGTGAAGGAGATGTACTACAACAACGGCACAAAGACGACGGTTGCGGAGGGCGATGAACTTTCCACCTCGCTGTTCGATTCTGAGGCGGGCACGAACAACGGCAACGCGCAGGTTGAAAAACTGTACGTCGACGTCGACGTTGAGAACACGGGCAACGTGGCGGGCAAACAGGTCGTTCAGGTATACGTGACTGCTCCCTACACGAACGGCGGAATTGAAAAATCTGCCGTAACGCTCGTCGGTTATGCCAAGACCGATGAACTCGCCCCCGGCGAAACGCAGACTGTGACCGTTGAATTCAACGTTCAGGATATGGCTTCGTGGGACTATACCGACGCCAACCAGGACGGCAGCAAGGGCGATTACGAGCTAGATACGGGCGCTTACACCGTGCGCGTAATGGAAAATTCGCACTTCGACTGCGCAACCGACGTCTCTGACGAAAATGACGCCTACGACGAAGTAAACTTCAACATCATAGCGGCGACCGAAGGCGACAAGGCCGCCAATATGAAGACTGACGATTTCAGCGGCGGCGAACTCAGCAACAAATTCTCGACCGAAAACGGCGTATGGAACGGAACCGACAGGGCAGACGTGCTCAACTATAACTCCACGCGCACGGCTTCGCTCGCGGCAGACGGCAAGGCTGCAATGACGCAGATGTCGAGGTCAGACTTCGCAAAAACCTTCCCCGAAGCTCCCACCGAGGCAGACCTCACGTTCAACGACGACGCCATAGATAACTGGCTGCATTGGGACGAATTCAACGTAGACACCCTCGGCACAGACGGCAAAGCCGTTTACAGCGACGCAGGTCAGGTATGGGAAAAGACGGCAGACGATATCCCCGAAGGTTGGACTCAGGCGGCAACGGCTGGCAAAGAAGGTTCTGCTGCAATACAGTACTCCGATATGAGCGGCGTTGCGTGGGACGACCCCGTCTGGGATACCTTCCTCAACCAGCTCACTTACGACGAACTGTGCCAGATAGTTGAACTGGGCGGCTACGGCACTACGGCGATAGCTTCAATCGGCAAGGCGCAGACGGTAGACGCCGACGGCCCCAACAATTTAAGCAGCTCGCACTGCTGGTGCAGTGAAGATATAATATCTTCCACCTGGAACACCGAACTTGCCGAAGAGCAGGGCAGAATGGTGGGCAACATCGCGCTCCTTCTCGGCACGCAGGGCTGGTACGGCCCCGGTATGGACACTCACCGTTCGCCTTTCAGCGGCCGCAACAACGAATATTACTCGCAGGACGGCATCCAGGGCGGCTACATAGCGGCGGCGGTTATTCAGGGCGCGCAGTCCAAGGGCGTTATAACTTACGTTAAGCACTGCTTCCTCAACGACCAGGAGACCAACCGCGACGGTAAGGTGCTCTTTGTATGGGCAAACGAACAGACCATCCGCGAAAACTATGCAAAGGTATTCCAGATGGCATTGCAGGAAGGCGGCTCTAAGGCGGCAATGACGGGCTATGCGCGCATAGGCGGCATACCCAACACCGGCAACTATAACCTTATGACGGGCCTTATGCAGGAAGAATGGGGCAGCAAGGCATACTTCGTAACCGACGGCTACATCGGCTGGCAGGATGCCACCGAGCTCGACATAATGGTCCGCACGGGCTATCAGTTGCAGCTCTATACCTCGCCTTTCGTTGAAGAACTTTCCGGCACGTGGGACGCTTCCAAGAATACGGTTGTGCTTGCAGACGGTTCCGAAAGCCCCACACAGTGGTACTGTGTGCGCCAGTCGGCAAAGGCCGTTCTTTACGGCGGTGCAGACACCACTTCGCAGTTCAACGGTTACAGCACTCTCGCCGTTGCGGGCAAGCAGATGACTGCCACCACGGGCGTTGACTTCGAAGGCAGCGTCGCAATCGACGCAAATCAGCTCACTTCCGGTTCGTTCGTCGAATATACGGTGAGCGGCAACCTGCCCGCAGGCTTTGAATTAAACGGCGCAACGGGCGAAATTACGGGCACCACCAACCAGGCGGGCACCTATACGTTCACGGTAAACTATCTCATCGACGGCTACGTTGAAAAGACCGCCCAGCACACCATAACGGTTGCTTCGGCGCTGTATATGGACGAAGAGGGCGACGCGCTCGATTCCGCAAAGGTAGGCACCCAGTTTATGGCACAGATTAAGTCCGACGTGTTCACCACCGCGGGCGAGGCTTACGACACCGTTAAATACGAAGTTGCCCAGGGCAATCTTCCCGCAGGCATAACGCTCGGCGAAGACGGCATAATTTCGGGTACCCCCACCGAAGCAGGCACCTTCAACGTGACCATACGTATGACTGCAACCAAAGAAAGCTCGGGCGGCGGCTTCCCGTTCCCCGGCGGCGGTGATATGCCTTTCAGCGCAGAAGTGACCCCTCTTGCCGATGAACCCGCAGGCCCCGGCGGCCCCGGCGGCGGTGGATTCCCCGGCGGCGGTATGCCTCCTTTCGGTGGCGGCGGAACGGAAACCACTACGCTCGATTACGAAATCACCATAGTTGTTGCCGAAGACGGCACGGGTACGGGCGGCGGTGAAGAAGAAATCACCATCGACGACATTGCCGACCAGATAGGCGACCTTGCCGACAGGATAGACGGGCTTGAACAGGGCGGCAGCCAGGACGGCGGCGACAACACGGCGGCACTTGCGCTCGCCGGCGCATCGCTCGGCGTTGCAGTTCTTGCAGGCGCGGCGGCCGTTGTAATAGCGGTTAAATCCCGTAAAAAGGACTGATAGTTTAAAAGCTCACACCAGGTTACTTTAAAGTAACGCGTATTCGTGCAATATAGGCGCGCGGGGTACGCCGCTCGCGGCATACCCCGCGCCTTATATAACTTTTCAAAGCGCAATCAGCAAATTGCCATAGGGTGCATTTTTTTAATTACCCCGCACATATGGCGCAATCAACGCACATTTTTCAGCGGGCGGCGCGCATCATTTGCCGCCCCGCAAACAAAAAAAAGGAGACTATATTTATGAAGAAGATAATAATGGCGGCAGGCGCAATTTCGGCGGCTCTCGCTTTGATGTTCACGGTTGGCGCGTGCTCGGGCGGCGATACTTATACCGTTTCGTTTGAAAGCAACGGCGGTTCTGCCGTCGAATCGCAGCAGGTAGAGGCGGGCGGCTATGCCACCGAGCCGGAAGACCCCACCCGCGACGGATATTTTTTCACCAACTGGTATTCCGATGAAGAACTTTCGGAAGACAGCGTGTATAACTTTGCAGAAACCCCCGTCAATGCCGATACCACCCTGTATGCGGGCTGGGTAAACAGCGAGGGCGCGGCAACCGCCACGTTCTATTGGAACTACGACGGCGCGGCGGAGGAGGTGTATGAAACTTCTTACTTCCAGGCGGGCGGCAGGGTAACCGCTCCCGAAACCCCTTCCCGCGGCGAAGGTTACTATTTTGCGGGCTGGTACGAGGACGAGGAATGCACCACCGCATACAGCGCAATGCGCCGCTACGACGACGACCAGTCGTTCTACGCAAAGTGGATGACGATTTATACCTTCGAGGCGGAAAATACCCAGCTCACGGGCCTTCACGACGACGTTGATTCCGGCCTTGCAACGGGTTCCGCGGGCGACAAGTACGGCCAGGGCTACTCAAACAACCCTGCGGGCACGGGCCTCATCGTTGCCGAGGGCGAAAGCGGTGCAAACGCCAGCGGCGGCTACTATGTTTCCAGCCTGTACTATAACGGCGCATACCTCGAATGGGAGATAACCTCCGACGTAGCTGTGGACGACGCCATTTTAATTCTCAGGCTCTCGGCGGAGTATTACGACGTAACCCTCACCGACGATACCTTCCTCGTTGAAGTCAACGGCGAAGCGCTCACTTTCAGCGACATATCCATAACGGGCGCCATAACCGATATGAGCTCGATGAACAAGCGCCCCTTCTCTGACTATACCATAGGCAACATCTCGCTCGATGCGGGCAAAAACACCATAAGGCTCACCGTAAACAACGACGACAAGCCCGGCACCACGGGCACGCTCAATGCGACCGCGCCTATGTTCGACTGCATATACGTTTACAGCACTTCGGCGCTCACGATGACGGAACACAACACGACAATCACGGGTTGACGGAGGCATATTATGGGGGCAATCAAAAAATTTGTGACGGAAAGGGGGCTGGGCTACTGGCTTTCGTTCGCGGCAATCGCGCTCGGCTTCGTTGCGCTGGGGCTTTACTATAAGTGCGGCGTAAACGACTTTGCCACCGAACTCTCTTCAAGCGTAATCGCCGCCGTGTGGGCGGCGGCCGCGCTCGCGGTAATAGCGTTCGTCATCGACTTGAAGGCGGTAAGGTACGTTTCTTACCTCGTTTATCTGTATGCCTTCATCGCGTTTATCGGCACGCAGGTAAACTATATCGCCAACGTGCTCGTCAGCATAGACGGCAACAGCTTTACTTCCGATTTTCTTGGCGCGGCAATATGCTTCGCGCTTGCGGCGTTCGTAATGCTCGCCGCCGCCATAACCACGCGCGTTGCGCCCTGGAACAAGGCGGAAGACGAGCAGAACGACTTGGAGGTTGCAGATGACTAAGTTTACGGCATTTCTGAATAAAATAGGCATACGCCGCCTGTGGGAAAGCCTTGCGGTGGTGTTTGCCAGCCTTCTTGTGCTCTTTTCCGCGGGCTATAACATCGCCGTTGCAAACAGCGCCACCATAAACAACGCGCTGAATATAGGCGGCTCGGAAATAGAGCGCAGCGACGAAGAGCAGTATCAGTACTTCAAGCGCGGATACAACACCGAAGATTCGCTTGAAAGTTTTTATAAGCAGGTGGCCGAACAGACCGAGGCAGAGGGGCTGGTGCTCCTCAAAAACGACGGCGCTCTCCCGCTCGGCGACGGCGCCGAAGTAAGCCTGGTGCTCACGGGCGCGGCAGATATAGCTTACGGCTCGTCGGGCTCGTCTGCACTCCCCACCACAACCTATTCAAATTTCAAAGACGTGCTCACGGCAGAGGGCTTTGAAGTAAACGAAGAGCTGTGGAACTTTTACACGACGGGCGGCGGCAGCAAATACGGCCGCACCACCCGCGGCACCAACTACCTGATGAACGAAGCGCCTTTAAGCGCCTACGGCAGCGCTCTCGACAACATCTCGGGCACGGCGATAGCCGTAATCACCCGCGACACTGGCGAGGGCAAGGATATAAATATGTCGGGCGCGGGCACGGTTGACGGCAGCTACCTCACCCTCAGCGAACAGGAGCTCGAAGTTCTGGACAAACTCACCGAGTTGAAGGGGAGCGGTCAGATAGACAACATAGTGGTTCTTCTCAACTCCTCGGCGTCCATTCAGCTCGATTTCCTCTTCGGCGAATATGCGGATGAGGGCTACGATATCGACGCCGACGCAGTGATGTGGATAGGTTATCCCGGCAAATACGGCCTCACCTCCGTGGCAAAGGCGCTTTCGGGCGAGGTAAACCCTTCGGGCAGGCTCACCGATACATTCGTGCGCGATAACCTCAGCTCCCCCGCGGCGGCTTCCGACGCGCTCGGCGGCGGGTTTGCACAGCAATATTCCAACGCGGCGGCATACTCGCTCAACAACACGCAGAGCAGCTACGGCGTTTACGTCGAGGGCATATACGTGGGCTACCGCTACTACGAAACGCGCTACACCGACGCGGTGAACGGCGATGGCAACACGGCGGGCTATAACTATTCTGCCGACGTCGCCTATCCCTTCGGTTACGGCCTCTCTTACAGCAACTTTGAATACAGCGACTTTTCGGTAACCCAATCGGACGACGGCGAAACCTTTACGATTTCCGTAACTGTCACCAACACGGGCAGTGTAGCCGGCAAAGAGGCGGTGCAGGTCTACCTGCAAAAGCCTTACGAGGAAGACGGCGTTGAAAAGGCGGCCGTGGAGCTCGTAGGCTACGCCAAAACGCAGGAGCTTGCCCCGGACGGCGAGGGCAGCGAAACGGTGACGATAGACGTCAGCCGCGAAGAGTTCAAAAGTTACGACGAAAATTACAATAACGGCACGGGCACGTACATAGTCGACGACGGCACATATTACTTCACCGTTGCCGACAACGCGCACGACGCCGCCAACAACATAATAGAATATGCAAATGCGGCGGCAAAGACCGACCGCGCCTCGGCGGCATATTACAACAACACTTCCACCAACGACGGTATGGTATACGCCGCGGAAGAAGAGCAGCCCGATGCCACGAGCTATGCCGCCTCTTCCGAAACGGGCGAACCCATAACCAACAAGCTCGGCGAATCCGATATCAACAAGTATTCGGGCAGGGGCGATAATTCGGTAACTTACGTTTCGCGCAGCGACTGGAACGGTACCTTCCCCGAAGAGGCGGTTACAATCACTCTCACCGAACAGATGGCGGCAGACCTTGGCAGCAACAAGGCGATAGAGGAAGATTCCGGGGCAAAGATGCCTGCATATGGCGCAAATAACGGCATTTCGATAGCTGCGATGCGCGGCAAGGAATACGGACACGAAGACTGGCAGAAGGTGCTCGACCAGATGACCTGGGAAGAGCAGGCGCTGCTGATTACCAACGCAGGCTTTTCGACTGTTGCCGTGTCCTCGGTGGCAAAGCCGGATACAAAGGAATACGACGGCCCCACCGGCTTCGTGAAATCCACGGGCGCGCGCTCTATGCCCTGCCAGGGAATTTGGGCGGCAACGTTCAACAACAACCTCGTAAAGCAAATAGGCGAAGCGCTTGCAGAAGACGCGCTCAACGCGGGATATACGGGACTGTACGCCAACGGCGCCAACCTTCACCGTTCGCCCTTCGGCGGCCGCTCGGCAGAATATTTTTCAGAAGATTCTTACCTTGCCGGCGTGATGAGTATGTACGAAATTCAGGGTATGCAGTCCAAGGGCGTCATAGCGCACGTAAAGCACGTGGCGTTCAACGATATGGAAGACCAGCGCAGCGGCATCGCCGTGTGGCTCAACGAACAGACCGCGCGCGAGCTTATGCTCGAAGTGTTCGATTACGCTCTGTCGCCCTCCAAGGGCAACGGCCACGCTATGATGAGCGGCTTCAACCGCGTTGGCACCGTATGGGCGGGCGCGCACGACGTGCTTCTGAACGGCATAATGCGCGGCGAATTCGGCTTCGACGGCTATTGCATAACGGATATGGCCGATTCAAACGGCGCATTCTATATGACCTATCAGGACGGCATTACGGGCGGCACCGACTGCTGGCTGGGCAACGGCTCTGAGGACGCGCTGAATTCCTTCCGTGGCAACGCCGCGTTTGCGCAGGATATGCGCGAAAGCTGCCACAGAATATTGTATGCCGTGGCAAATTACAGCGCGGCGATGAACGGAATAACTCCCGATACGATGGTAAACAGGTCAATGCCCTGGTGGCAGGCAACGATAATAGCCGCCATAACTGTTTCTGCCGTATTTACCGCAGTTTGCGGCTCTATGTATATATACTGCATAGTCCGCAACCGTTTTGCGGCCGTAAAGGAATAAACTTGTACTTCGCGCCGCCCGCAAAATCAAACGGGCGGCGCGTTTTATTAAGGCATATATGCCGTTCATTTTAAAAAATTTTATTGTGTGCGCGCCATAAATTTTGCATAAGGGTATTGATTTTGCTTAAAGGCGGTTGTAAAATAAATATGCCGCCCGCGGCGCGGCTTTTTACAGAGAGGTATGGGGGATAATGAAAGCATTTACAGATTTTTTTACCATAGTTTACGATTACAGTTTTGCAATACAGCTTATAGCCGTCTCGTTTTCGGTTGTCTTTCTTATGCGGGAATTTGAAAGAAGCTGGCGCGGCGCGCTGATATGCCTTGCGCATATAAGCGTGGTTTTTGTTGC
>CALVPV010000065.1 GCA_944353935.1 uncultured Clostridia bacterium
GTATTCCCCGCCTTCGCCTATCTGTGCCGTTAGATAATTTTGATTGTGATCTGCCGTGTTTGTCATGTTTTTACCTCACTGAATTGATATTACTTGTTCGCGCAAACAAATATTTCATTTTATTTTAAACGGTAAAATATGACAAATCTTTCACATTTAAAATGTTTTTTCAGCTTTATTGAAAATATAAATGTGAATTTTACGAACGGAAAAATTACCTCCGAGCAATGCCGCCGCCAGTTATATTATCCCCTTATTAAAAGCGTGTGTGCCTGAACACACACGCTTTTAAATTAAGGAGGGTAACACATGAAGGATGTACCGATATTAAAATCAATCTTGCTTTTTCTTTGACTTTATCACGGATATCGTGAGCATGGCGGCGCTGCCGACGGCAAGGACTATAAATACTATCATGAACGACAATATAGTCGCCTGCCACCAGGGCATTGCGGGAATTATGGACGCATCGCCCACATTCATGGCATGGCTGTTGATCACGCTGTAAATTATGTGCTTTGACGCCAGCCTGCACGCCGATACTATTGCAGGGTCGTTGCCAAGGCTTGCAAGCGTATCCATGCCGGAACGGTAGCCGTCCCACAGATCCTGCCCGGCAAGCACGCCGAGGCGGTAGTCCATATAGTTTGCCATAACGGAACAGTCGGTTATCGCAGCGCCCTTCATGCCCCATTCATCGCGCAATATGCCGGTCATAAGCCCCCTGTGAGCGCCCGACCACACTACGCCGAGGCGGTTGAAGGACGACATCACGCCCAAGCCGCCGCCCTTTACCACGGAGCCTTCGAACCCTTCAAGATACAGTTCGCGTATCGCCTGTTCGTTAGACCATGTGCTTATGCCGTAGCGGCCCTCTTCCTGGTCGTTGAGCGCAAAGTGCTTTGTAAACACGTATACGCCGCGCTCCTGAATGGCAGCGACCTCTACCGCGCACATCTCGCCCGAAAGCCAGCCGTCCTCCGAATAATATTCAAAGTTGCGTCCCGAATAGGGTGTGCGGTGGATATTTGCTCCGGGGCCGTATATACCTGCATACACGGAATCGCCGTCCGTCTGGGCACGCTGGAAGTCTTCGCCTATGCACTTGCCCATTTCGGCAACGAGCTCACGGTTGAACGTAGCCGCCATAACGTCTTCAGACGTATACGCCATTGCGCTGTCGCCGCCTACAAGGCTGGCAGTCAGCCCCTGAGGGCCGTTTTCATCGAGAGTGCCCGGAAGGTTAATGCTGCCCACGGCCTGAGTGAGGTGGAATCCGTCGCCTATGAGCGCGGTCATTTCCGCATAAGTCATCTGGTTTAAAAGCTGCTCCCACACTTCGCTGTCATACTCCTCTTCACGCATATCGATGGCGTTGAGATCGCCCGCCACGCCCTGCGTGGGAAGAGTCGTGTATTCCGACCAGTAATCCTTTTTATACTTTTCTACAAGTGCCGCCCTGCCGCTATCTCCGCTTTCGTCATGCGTGAGGCCGTCCGCCCACATCTGATCGCTGACTTCGAGCACCTTTACTTCCGTGGGGAATGTACCCGTCCAGTCGTTTCTGGTAAGATAGGTTATGGTCTGATCGGCAGTACCGGAATATTTGTTGAGGTCGGCGTTGTCGAACCTGTTGGTTATATCTTTGCCTGTAGCGGAAGATTTTGCATAGGTGGTCTTATCGAACGTGCCGTTAGTCCACTTGGCGCACAAATCCGCCTTGCCAGTACCGTCCGTGCCGAAGCCGTACATTTTATTTTCATCCAGGGTGATGTTGCCGTCCTGCGCCTTTGCGCGGATGATATTGTTTACGGCATCGTGCGCGTTTTTACCTACGGTGAACCAATAATCACCGTCTTCCAAAATATAAGTCTTTTCCACGTTGGCATCGTACGAAGTGAGGTCTTCGGCGTTTACCGTAACGGTATAAGTTTCCGTTTCGCCTGCGCGTATTTCCTTTTTATCAAACCCGCAAAGTTCAACGGCAGCTTTTTCTATACCGTTTTGCTTATCATATTCGGTATACGGCGAGCTGAAATATATCTGCACGGTATGCTTTGCGTCCGTATCGCCCGTGTTGGTGACGTCTACGGAAACTTCAAAAGACTTACCGTCGGCAGAGGGCGTCACATTGAAGTTGTCGTATGCGAAATCGGTGTAGGATAAACCGTAGCCAAAGGGGAAGGCGACGTCTTCCGCGTAATTATAATCGCCCGCATTCCCGTTGCCGAAGACATAGTCTTCATACCTCGTTTCATAGTAGCGGTAACCCACATATATGCCTTCCTGGTAGATAACATAGTTGCGATTTGCCTTTTTGGCGCCCGCGTCCGTGTTGTTTTGCGCCGTTTCAAGGCCGAGCTTATCGGCATTGGAATATTCAAACGCCCCGAAGTTTACCATTGCGGGCGCGGAGTGATTGTCTTTAAGGAACGTGTCCACGATACGGCCGGAAGGCACCCTGTCGCCGGAGAGGAGATCCGCAACGGCATTTATGCCCGTCATGCCCACGTCGCCTATCCAAAGAGCGGCGTCTATATCGTAACCGTCAAGGAAATCGAGCTGGAGGGAATTCGCCGAATTGAGCAGCAGCACGACCTTTTTGAAGGTGCCGTCCTTCTTGTACTGCATTATATGGTCGAGCATGTCCTTTTCTTCGGCAGAAAGGCGCAGATAGTCGCCTTCGGTACTGTCGTAATTGCTTACGCCGTTCCCCGTAAAGCATTCTTCGTCATCCGGAAGGTCTGCACCCTCGCCGCCGGAACGGGCGAGCACTACAAGTGCCACGTCGCCGTACTGCGCGAACGAGCTTGTGACGCCGGCTTCTTCATATTTTTCCCAAGGCACCTCGTTGATGCGGTACTGACCCTGGTGTCCGCCCGTAGTGGCGGCATTGACGCGCTGATAGCCTGAAGTTACGTAGAATGTCCACAGCTGCTGGTTTATGCAGCCTTCGCCAAAGGCGGCGGTGAGCGCCGAATGGAGCGTGGCAGCCTTAGAGGCGTCCATGCTGCCCGAGCCCGTACCGCCATATAAAAGGTTTACCGACGACTGCGAAAAGCAGGAAAATTTACTGTCCTTTGCAAGGGGAAGCGCGTCGTTCTTGTTAAAGAGCAGCGCCGCCCCCTCGCCTTCAAGGTCTTCGCACAGCTGCGCCTCATATTCCGCCAGCGCCTCGTCGCTGTAGGCAAGGGGCTCATAGATTATTTCGGCATCCGGATCGGGGATGACCTCATAATCGGTGGTCTGCAATGCCGCATTTATTGCCACCCTGAAGTAGTCGGTAACGCAATATGCCGCAATGAGCACAGCCATCAAAACCCCGAACACCGCGGTGAGAGCTATCCACAATTTTTTTGAAAATAACTTCTTCATACATACTCCTTATAAAAATTCGGTGCGCGGCGGCGCCTGACGCGCCGCCGTGCAAACCATGCCGTAACATCAAAATGTTCAGTCCTTAGCCTCTTCCTCAACGGCAGTCATCGTCTGATCGTCATTGAGCTGCCATTTAACATTGCTCACGCCTGCCCATATTCCCTGCAACCGGTCATCTTCGGGATTACATGTAACCGTGACCACGCCGTTTGCATCCTTAACATATGTACCGCTGAACGGAATGGTATATCCTGCCATCGACGTGCTCATAGTGCAATTAGTCGCGTCCGTAAGAGTAAGCGTCCATGTCTGGCCGTTATATGCACCGGTATAAACATTCTTTTGTGCGGCAGCCTCCTGTTCGGGGATCTCGGAATACTTTGCGGTAAACGTGAAGTTTATTTTATACTCATCGCCATACAACGCATATTCATAGGCAAACGTTGCGGTATCGGCAGCGATATCTACTGTAACGGTTACAGGCTTGCCGGAGAGCGTAACGGTAATATTGCCTGCCTTATCGTTTGCCCATGTGCCCGTAGCAATCTGAGAGTATCCGTTGTATATAAGCAGAGCGCCGTCTTTTTGCAGATATACGGTGCCGCCGTGCTCTTCATCGGTGAAAGTGGCAACGGATTCGGGTGCAACGAATTCCTTGGCATTCTTTTCTATGAACTCGTCGGCATCGGCATATAATGTTTTGCCGCCCGTGAACTGAACTTGCCTGAAGAAACCAGAGCCGGTAACAACTTCCATCTTTAAAGAACAGCTATAAGTGCCGTTGCTGTTGTATGCAGTTGCGTTTGAAGACTGCGTCTTTATGCCCGCATCGTTGAGGACGTATATCTCTATAGAGAGCGCCTCAACGCCGTCGCGCGTGGTCTCTTCCCACTCGCCCTGCATATAGTTTTGTATATAGTCGTCGTTTTCGGCGGCGGGCGAAGCGTTGTAGTTACCGAAGTTGTACCTGTCCATAACTATGGAACCGTCGCTCATGAGTTTGAGCCAGAACGCGCCCTTTGCAAAGCTGAACGTGTCAAGGTCTTCGCCGTCCATTACGCCCGAGAGCTGATAAGATATGGTGACGGGGCCTTCGTTCCTGTCATTGTCATCATCTTCACCGCCGCCCGAACATGCTGCCAAAGCAAGCGAACCTACCGCCAGGATACCGGCAAACAAAGCTAAAAGAAACCTTTTTAATTTCATAAAAAATCCTCCGTGCGGCAAAGCCGCTGTTTTAAGGCAGCGCGCGAAACGCGCGCTGCCGATTTATACTTAATTTTCATCGTCGGCGGTCCTAATTTTTTCCGCCCTCTCCTTCATGAAGCACGCCACTATCCCGGCGGCCGCGCTTATAAAGAACGTCACCGAAAATATTATGCCGAGCGTTGCATTGCCGCCTATAAAGTGCACGCCGTTCCATACGTCCGATATGGAGGGCAGCGCCGCGTTGACCGTGAGCGCAAAACCCACAATATACAGCAGCGCGCTTACGAGCGGAGCGACCTTGATGTCTGAAAAAATCACAACTACCTCTGCCGCCGCCCCTACAAGCATGAGCGCGAAGCCGGCAGCCGAAAAAGTCCTGTCCGCGGCATCCGTGGCGACGTACAACACGGCTCCCACAAACGCGATGGCCGCGGCGGCAAGGCCTATATAAAAACCTATAGTCCTGTTTTTAAAAGCGTTACGTACAGAGAACATTATTCATTGCCCTCCTTATTTTTTCTAAGGCTCAATACATAGCCCGTGCCAAAGGCAATGACCGATATGCCGAGGAACACCCCGAGCACGGCATTTATCGCCGTAAGTGCGGTCTGCCACCAGGGCACGAAGTCGGGAACTTCCACGCCCACCTGTATGCCGTTTACAAGATTGGAACGCGAATAGGCATAGTAATAATGCCTGTTTACTTCCTTCATCTTGGTGAGGATGTAGCCGTCCTGCCTTGCAAGCTGAATGAGCTGCTGCCTTCTGTCGGTATCGTTATTGAACATATCGGTGCCGAAAGCAACGCATTCGGCAGTATGCACGTAGTCTGCGGCGTCCTTTGAAGAGTCGGTAAGGTTTACGCCCTTAAAACCCCATTCGCCACGGAGCACGTCTATAAGGGCGGCTTCGCTGGCGGCACCCGCCGTAGCGCCTATGCGGTTAAAGCAGGTCATTGTGGCAAGAGCACCGCCTACGTCATCGCGCAGAGCGCCTTCAAAACAGCGCAGCGAGCCTTCGCGGAAGCCCTGTTCGTTTGCAAACGTAGCCACGCCGTGGCGGTTTGTCTCCTGATCGTTTCCCGCAAAGTGTTTGATTGCCGAAAGCAGCCCGCCTTCCTGCATGGTCTTTACCTGAGACGCTCCGCAAAGGTAGGACATGTTTGCGTCTTCGGAATAGTATTCGGAATTTCTTCCCGAATACGCCGTGCGGTGCCAGTCGGCGCCGGGGCCGAATACCATTGAATAGCCTGCATACAAAGCGTCTTCGGCAAACAGTTCGCCGCGTTCTGCAAGCAGGTCAAGGTTCCACGTGCTCGCCATGGTAACCTGGTCTACATACAGCGTTATTCCCTCGCCATTGCCCCTGGAATATGTGGAGCCGAGGCCCTTGGGGCCGTCCGTATTGGAGTTAGCAGGCTTGTTCACCGACGCTATCTTGTCATTACCCATGCGCTCGCCCATGATGTTGGCAAGTTCCGATACAGAAAGCTGGTCGATGAATTCCGTCCATGCCTCATCGTCGTCATATGCAACGTCCTTCATCTGAACAAACTCTATTCCCGCATCCTCGCTCACGGTCACGGAGCTTACCGCAGGTGCGTCGGCAGGTTTTGTATATGTTTTACCTGCGAGCAACGTCTTGAGCTCGTCATTTGCAGACAAACCGGTATAAGACTTGGGATATGTGTTCCAGTCGCTGCGCGTAAGATAGGTCACGGCATTTTCTTCAAAATAGTTGTAATCTATCTCGTCAAACACGTTGGCGACCACCTCTCCGGTTGCCTCCGACTTTGCGTAGGTGGTATTGTCCGCCGCGGCAAGATTGTGCATCCTTGCCTTGGCAGCATCGCCGTCGACCACGTTGCCCTTTTCGTCGGTGAGCTTGCCGTCAACGGTATCGCCGTACTTGAGCGCCATGACGTTGTTGAGCGCGTCGTGGGCGTCGTTGCCTATCGCAAAGTAATAGTCGCCTTCGTCAAACACATAGCAGCCCTTTCTTGAAGAGTCTGCGCCGTTTGTTGCGTTTTCGTCATAGGTCGCAAACAGATAGTCATCCGCCTCTACCTCTATTTCATAGGGCTTGCCCACTTCCAATTCGGGCGTCTTGGCAAAGCCTATCATCTGGATAGCCGACTTTTGGGCTTGCCCTTCTTCATAGGGCAGGCTTGCATACAGCTGGACGACGCTCTTTGCCTTGCCCGAATAATTCGAGCCCTGGGCGGGGCCGTTGTTTGTTACGGTGACTTTGGCAACGACCTTATGATTTTCTTTGTCCCATTCAATGGAAGTCACTTCCTGCGTGAACTGCGAATAGGAAAGTCCGTAGCCGTAAGTATATGCCATTTCGTCTGCGTAATTCCAGCTGTTGTTCTCGCTTTCGTATACGCCGGCACTGCCGCTTGCGTTGTTTATGCCGAGCACCTGGTCGTGATAGCGCGTTTCATAGTACTTATAGCCGACATAGATATTTTCGGCATACACAACATACTTGTTTTCATACTGCGTACCGTGGTTGCTGAACGTAAAATCGCCGAAGTTGCGCATTGCGGGCGCGGAGAGCGAATTTGCCGCATATGTATCCACGAGGTGGCCCGAAGGGTCTGCCTTGCCCGTTAAAATATTGGCTACGCCTATAAAGCCGACGTCACCCGCGGCACCGAAAGTGAGGCAGGCGTCAACGCCGTACTGAGGGTCTTCTATCCACTGCAGATCCATGGGGAACGGGCTGTTTACAAGCACTATTATCTTGCCGAACTTGCCCGAATCGTTTATCATTTTTACAAGGTCGGCCTCCTCCTTGTGGAAGGAGAGCAGAGGCACGCCGTCGGCGTCGGACTGATGATCGAGGTCAACGCCCTCGCCGCCGAAACGCGTAAACAGCACTATAGCCGCGTCGTTATAATTGTCCGCATAGGAATTTTTTAGCTCCTGCGTATAGAAATTTTGGCCGACTTCGCCTATATCCGACTGCCCCGGCGTGGAGGAAGACACCCTGTCCGCGTCGCTGGTCAGATAGGCGTTGTACATAGTCATGTTTATATCAAAGCCCGCCGACGTAAAGGCATCTAAAAGGCCGCCCCCGCGCGACGCCTTGAAGGTGGAACCGCCGCCGTTTGTCGCATATACAGGATTTTTTACCGAATTGCCGAAGAGCGTTACGCTGAGTTCGTCCTTTGCAAGGGGAAGGGCGTCACCTTCGTTGCG
>CALVPV010000066.1 GCA_944353935.1 uncultured Clostridia bacterium
AAAAGCCGCCGCGGCGATGCCGCGGCGGCAATTTTATGATGCGGTCAAAAGCTCATTCTTCCGTGTTTTTCTGCGCGGCGGGCTTGCGTGCGCGCAGCTTTGCTATGGTGACGCCCTTCTTTTTTGCGGCGGGCTTTGCCTCCGCCGAGGGGGCGGGCACCTTGGGCACATACTTGTTGTCGCTCACGGCGTCCTCATAGTCCTGCCTTGCGCGCTCGGCGGCGCGGCGCTCGTTCTCCTTCTCCTCCTCCGTGCTCTCATGATAGGGGACGGAGAATATCACCGATTCGTAGGGCCTGAGCTTGAACACCAGGCGGTACGGCCTGCCGTCGCACTCCTCTTCCACCGCGCTCAGCGAATACTGCTCTTCGTCCGCGTAGGTAGAGAATATCCTTTCATATTCGCCGGGAACGGGCACGCCTATCTCCATGGGCTCGCGCGTGACGGGCGCAAAGTTGCACACGAACACGAGGGCGTCGTTATAGTTCCAGGGATTGCGCCTTATAAAGCTGAATATGTCGCGCATGTAGTCGGCGTTGTTTATCCACTCGAAGACGTTCTCCCTGCCCGCGTCGTTGTACAGCACGGGGTGGGAGGTATATATGTGCAGCAGCCTGCGGTAGCAGTCCATAATGTCCCTGTGCCCGGTATCGTTGCACAAGTGCCATTGGAGCTCGCCCTTGTAGTCCCATTCCGCCTCCTGGCCGAAGTCCTGGCCCATGAACAGCAGCTTTTTGCCGGGGTGCCCCATCATCATGGTGTACGCCGTCTTTAAAGAGCCGAACTTATCCTGATGGCTGCCCGCCATCTTGTTGAACATGGAGCCCTTGCCGTGCACAACTTCGTCGTGCGAAAGAACTAATATATAATTTTCTATGAACACGTAGTCGAACGTGTTGGTCATAAGGTAGTGCTTATAGCGGCGGAAGATGGGGTCTTCGTTGTAATAGCGGATGGTATCGTTCATCCAGCCCATATCCCACTTTAAGCCGAAGCCCAGCCCGTCGTTTTTGGCGGGTGCGGTCACGCCGGATATTATGGAGCTGTCTTCCGCGATTATGAACGCCGAGGTGCGCTGGCGAAGCACGGTGTTGAGGTGGCGGAAAAATTCAAAACTTTCCAGGTTGAAGTCCGTGCCGTACTTGTTGGGGCGCCACTTTTCCCTTGCGAAGCTGTTGTAGAGCATCGCGGCGACGGCGTCCGCGCGCAGCGCGTCCACGTGGTAGACGTTTACCCAGAAGAAAGCCGAAGCTATAAGGAAGTTGGAAACTTCCGGCTTGCCCAGATCGAACGCCTTGGTGCCCCACTGGGGATATTCTGCGCGCAGCGGGTCGGCATATTCGTACAGCGGGGTGCCGTCGAACCAGTCGAGCCCGAATTCATCCTTGGGGAAGTGCGCGGGCACCCAGTCCAAAATCACGCCTATGCCGTTCTTGTGCATGTAGTCCACAAAATACATAAAGTCCTGCGGGGTGCCGTAGCGCGCCGTGGGCGAAAAGTACCCTGTGACCTGATAGCCCCAGGAGCCGTCAAAGGGATATTCGCATATGCCCATTAGCTCCACGTGGGTATACCCCATATATTTTACGTATTCGCATATCTCGTGCGCGAGGCGGCGGTAGTCAAGGAACTTGTCCTCGTCCCACCATTTTTCCCAATCCTTTTTCCAGCTGCCGAGGTGCACTTCATACACAGCCATGGGCTTTTCAAGGAAGTTTTCCTCCTTCTTCTGGCTGCGCCATTCCTCATCCCCCCACTCGTAAGACAGATCCGCCACCACCGACGCGTTTGCGGGGCGCAGTTCCGAACGGTATGCGTAGGGGTCGGCCTTCATCACCTCCGACCCGTCCGCGCGCACGATGAGGTACTTGTACTTTACGCCCTCGCACATGCCGGGCACAAACAGTTCCCATATGCAGTCGTCCACCTTTTCCATGTTGTCCCGCCAGGGAGTCCAGCCGTTGCCGTCCGATACGACGCATACGGCCTTTGCCGAGGGCGCCCAGAGCACGAAGTGCACGCCGCGCACGCCGTCCTCTTCCACCACGTGCGCGCCCATCTTGTTGTACAGTTCATAGTGGACGCCGTGATGGAAGTAGTATCTGTCCAGATCGGTAAAAAATCTTTTGACCATCATTTTCCTCTCTTTTTAAATCTTTTTATTAAAGGGCACGCAGGGGCGCACCTCTTTTATACCGTATAAAAGCGCCGCAAGCTGCGGCAAGCCGCCGCGGCGGTCAGCCGGGGAACATGCTCATCTGCCTCGAATCGTTCTTTCCGCCGAACTTGCAGCTGAACACGCACGCCGATTTTGCGGGCAGCGTGACGTGCAGCCTGCCGTATTTGACGCGATATTCGCCGCTTCCCTGGAAGTCGTCCGAGGCGGCGACTTCCAGCTTCATCTTTGCGCCAGAATCGACGCCCGCCTCCCACACGGGGATGCTGAGCGAGATGTCTTCGTCGCGCACGTTGACCGCCACTACCGCGCAGTCTTCCGCGTCGAAGCGGGCATAGGCGATAAAGCCGTTGCCTGCGTCCAGCTTTTTAAGCGAGCCCATTTTAAGGCAATGGACGCGCTTCCTTAAAGCGGTCATCTTTTTATGGAATTCGATAAGGTTTTTATCTTCCGCGCCCCACGGGTACGTCCTGCGGCTGTCGGGATCGGTCCAGCCGACCTGCCCCGCCTCGTCGCCGTAATAGATGCCCGGGCAGCCCGGCCACGTCATCTGTATGGTCACGGCAAGTTCAAAGACGCGCTTGTCTATGCCGTATGCCGCCGCCTCCGCGCCCATGGTGGCAGTCCTGCCTACAGTCCTGTTGGTGCGCGTAAGAAAGCGGGAATGGTCGTGATTGGACAGCTGGTTGAGCACCGAATCG
This sequence comes from uncultured Clostridia bacterium, assembly GCA_944353935.1. Taxonomy (GTDB): domain Bacteria; phylum Bacillota; class Clostridia; order Christensenellales; family Borkfalkiaceae; genus Coproplasma. The sequence goes on from CALVPV010000066.1 coordinate 2,878, forward strand.
AGCGCGGGGCGGGGGAACTTGCTCATGCCCCTGAACATACTGTCGAAAAAGTATATGCCGTCGCCGAGCAACCTGTCGTTGCGGGCGTCGGAATGCTTTTCCATCCCCGTCAAGAACCACGTGACGGGCTCCATGAACGCGTCGTAGTTCATTACGGTATCCCACTGCTTGCCGTCGAACCAGGAAGAGGGGTCGCCGTAGTGTTCGGCAAATATAAAGGCGTCGGGGTTGGCTGCGCGCACCCTTTTGCGGAACCTTTTCCAGAACCAGTGATTGAACAGCTCCGAATGCCCGAGGTCTGCGGCGACGTCCAGTCGCCAGCCGTCCACGTTGTAGGGCGGCGACACCCACTTTTCGCCTATCTTCATTATCTCTTCCACAAGTTCGGGCGACTGTTCGTAATTGAGCTTGGGCAGCGTGGCGTGCCCCCACCAGCCCTCGTAGTCGGAATAATTTTCGTTGGGGCGGTCAAAGTTGAAGTAGCTGCGGTAGGGGCTTATGACCGACTGATACGCGCCGTCTTCATACCCGTCCTTGTTGAGGTAGATGCCCTCCCTGTCCATCCATTTGTTGAATGAGCCGCAGTGGTTGAACACGCCGTCTATAATTATCTTCATCCCGCGGCGGTGCGCCTCTTTTACGAGCTCGGCAAAAAAGGCGTTGCTCGCTTCGAGGTTCTTTTGCGAGGCGGTGCGCTTTATATACCTGCGCGCAAAGCCGTTGTGCTTTTCCCAGTCCGCCATGGCGTGAGGCTCGTCCTCCTCTATCACGGCGAGGTGCGGGTCGATATAATCGTAGTCCTGCGTGTCGTACTTGTGATTGGACGGGGATACGAATATCGGGTTGAAATAGATGGCGTCCACGCCCAGCCCCTGCAGATAGTCCAGCTTTTGCATCACGCCCTGCAGGTCGCCGCCGTAAAAGTTGGCGACGTCGAACCCGGAGGGATACTGCCCCCAGTAGCGCACCTTGCGGCTGTGCTGCCGGATGTAGTAATATTCGTTGTCCTCCACGTCGTTGGAGGGTTCGCCGTTAAAAAACCTGTCCACGAATATCTGGTATATTACGGCGCCCTTTGCCCAGTCGGGCACCTTGAAGCCGGGTATAAAGGAAAAGTTGTATTCCGCCTGATTGTTTTCCGCCCAGCCCGTCTTGTTGTAGCACACCTTGTCGTCTTCGTCGTACACCACAAAGTAGTAGCTCACCGGCTCTTCGCTGCACACTATGCTTACGGAATAGTAGTCGAACACCCCCTCGGTGCCGGACTTTGCCATCTCCTTTTTAAGCCCGTTTATCACGGCATATGCGCGGAGGACGTCGTCCTTGAGCGTCCTCAATTTTATGGTGACCGTGTCGCCCTTTACCGGTTCGTACGGGGTACGGAAACACTGCGTCTCGTCGCTGAAAAGCGCCATTCTGTTTATCATCTTATATGTCCTTCCATCGAGCCGTGCGTATGTGCGAATATAGTCTTGCCGCCGTCCGTCCCGGTTCACTATAAATTGTACCATACCGCGGCGGGAAAGTCAATATCCAAAACCGCGCAAATGCGCGCATATGCGGCAAAAAAAGCCGCCGCGGCACCCTGCCGCGGCGTAAAATTTCCTATGTGACGGCGTCCGCCGCCCTGCGCGCGAGCAGGCACATTTCAAGGCGCACCTTGCCGATGTTGTTCCTGATGTAGTCGTAGTGCAGCGGCGCAACGTATTTGTAACCGCTGAGGGGCATGCCCTCTCCCCGCTCCTGCCGCCAGACCTCCTCTTCCGTCACCACAAAGTCGGGCAGGCACTGCCTTACATAGCTCTCCTGCCCGTCGTACAGTTCGGGGTAACTTTCGCGGGAGATGAGGTTTAAGGCAAAATAGTAGTAATCCGGCACTTCGTCCAGCACGGTGTAAAAGCCGCGGTCGTACATCTTGTAGTTCAGGACGTCGGCATCTTCGCCGCCGAGTTCGCGCACGATGCGCGCCGCGGTGAATTGGGGATAGTACGCGCGCGTTTTGAACATGTCCAGCGTGTTGTTGCCAAAGACGAGGCAGCACGCGGCGAGCAGGCACATGGCCGGCGCTATGAGGCGCGCCCATGCGCCGCCCGCAGCCGAATATATCCGCGCGGCGGCCCGCTCTCCCCGCTCCTTTGCGGCGGGATAAAAGGCGGCAAAGCGCTGCCGCAGCCCGAGCCCCTTTGAACCGCCCTTAAAGAGCGAGCGTACGGCGGCACATATGCCGCAAACACAGAACTTTGCACCGGCTATGCCCGGCGGAACGAACGCCGCCATGGCAAGGTGATAGTAGCCTATGCTGCCCATCACCACGCACTGCACGGCAAAGGTGAACAGCAGCACCGCAAAGTAATATATCTTTGCCCGCCTTGTAATACGCCTTTCCGCGGCGACGTACGCCGCGCCGAAGACGACGAATATATACAGGATGAAGTTCTGCGGCACTTCCAGCAGCGCGCCGCCGATATCGTGCAGCTTTTGCGCGGCGGAATCCCCGCCCGCGTAGCCGAATATGTTGATGTATATGTACACCCGCCACATATCGCCGAGCGCGCCGTTCACGCCGAGGTAGACGAGCCACGGCAGGCTTGCGGCGGCGAATGCGCCGACGAACGCCGCGGCGCAGACAAACCCCTCTTTGAGCCTTTTGGACGCGGCGCATTCGGCAAACACGCACACGGCGAGCGCAAAATAGAAGGCGAGCAACGAATACTTTATCCAGAATATGCAGGAGGAAAACACGCCGCACACCGCCGCCTGCGCGCACGTGACGGGCGTGCCGCCCTTTGCGCTCTTTAACATCACGTACACCCCGTACGCGACGAGCGGCATGCAGTATTCTTCCGCCTCGCCGGCGCCGCACCAGTACGCGCGGCAGCAAAAATACACAAGGGCGAGCAGCAGCGTGCCGAAAAGGGCGGCGCGGTACTCCGCCCAAAGGCGGATGATGCAGAATCCCGCATACAAAAACGCCGCGCCGCACAGCACCTGTATTACATAAATCACATACAATTGGTTGCCGCATATGGCGTAATTGAGTGCAAACAGCATATACAAGAGCACGCCCTTTTGTTCAAACAAGTCCCTGTACGGCACGAGCCCGTTGACGATGCCCCTGCCCACGGTAAGGAACCAGTTTACGTCGTTGCCGTCGTGGAATACATACAAAAAGGAGCTCTTTGAGACCATCGTGACGCATATGAACGCGGCGACAAGGCACACCGCGGCGGCAAACGCGCGCGCCCTTGCGGGCAAGCGATCGTAGAACGGCTCTTTAAAATTTTTGCGGAGCGTGCCCCTATGGCGCCGTACAGCCGCTACATCGATGCTCTTCATGCGGCACACCTCCGCGAAATTATTGTAAAGGACGGCACATATGTGCGGATGAACGCACACGCGCCGCGCATGAGTTTATCAAGAACGGGTATTACCCCCCACTCCGCGCCCGATTATCTGGTCGTAATCCAGCGGGCTGTCGTGCACTATGGGCTTCCAGCGCACGCGCATGAACAGCGACACCACGCTTATGGGAAGGTTTACAAAGTCGAACCAGACGAAGGTGAAAATATACAGTACCTTTTTTGCGGGCGAACAGTGTATGTGCCTGCGTTCGCGGATGACCACGAGCGCCGCCTGAAGCGTGTAGACGGCATACCCCGCCGCCGCGGCGATCAGGATGGTCTTGTAAAATTCCCACGAGGTGGCGGAAGTGACCGCGCTGTCCACGGCGGTGCCTGCCGCTATCCCCGCCGCCACGCCCGCGGCCGCGGATATGAGCGAGAGCGCTGCGGCAAACAGCCCCGCGGGGAACATATACCAGAATATATCGTAATTTGACCACGCCCCGCGGACTCCGCGCGAAGTGAAGATGCCCTTGAAGTTCATCCAGCCGTTCTTTAAAAATATGACCAGCCTGCCCTTTGCCCAGCGCAGGCGCTGGCGGAACATCACCTTGAAGCTGTGCGGCTGCTCATCAAAAAATTCTGCCGCCTCGCAGAAGATTATCTTTTCGCCGCGCGCAGCCATATGCTGCGTCAGTTCGGCATCCTCGGTGAGGGAGATGTAGTGCCAGCCGCCCTTAAGCAGGCGGGAGCGCAGCACGTACCCCGTGCCGGCGATGTGCGTGCACGTGCCCAGGCGCTGGCGGGGGCGGTGATACATCGCAGAACTGCGGTAAAAGTGTATGCCGTATGCCGAAGATACGAAGTTGGTATCAAAATTTTTGATATTGCGGTAGGTCGTTATCATGCCCGCGCCCGTATCGAAGGCGTCGTTCATCCTTTCGAACCACGTGGGCGAGAGCACGTTGTCCGCGTCGAAAAAGGCAAACCCGTCGAACGCCGTGATGTCGTAGTCGGCCTTTATCATGCCGAACAGCCACTGCAGGGCGTAGCCCTTGCGCGCAAGCTTCGGGTCGGCGTTATTTCTTTCGTATACGGTGCAGCCCATATCGCGGCATATCTTTGCCGTGCTATCCGTACAGCTGTCCGCGCATACAAAGACCTTTATCTTGGCGGCGTCGTACGTCTGATTTTTTATGCTCTCTATCAGTTTGCCTATGACCTTCTCCTCATTGCGGGCGCAGATTATCACGGCATACCTGTGCTTCTTTTTTGCGGGAGCGAACTTTACCTCCGGCGAAAAAAAGCC
>CALVPV010000067.1 GCA_944353935.1 uncultured Clostridia bacterium
ATCTTGTCGTCTACAAGGTGGATGAGCTTTATCATGTACTGCACGCCCACGGTGACCCTGTTTTCAAAGGGTTCGCCGGTGCGGCCGTCGTACACCTGTATCTTGCCGTCCACTTCGCCTTCGGGATTGAGGATGTTGTTCTCTTCAAACAGGCGCTTTATATCCTGCTCGGTGGCGCCGTCGAATACGGGGGTGGCTATCTTCCAGCCGAGCTGTTTGCACACGAGGCCCAGATGCACTTCGAGCACCTGGCCGATGTTCATTCGGGAAGGCACGCCGAGGGGGTTTAAAACTATCTGCAACGGGGTGCCGTCCGCAAGGAAGGGCATATCCGCCTGCGGAAGCACGCGCGATATTACGCCCTTGTTGCCGTGGCGGCCCGCCATCTTGTCGCCGACCTGCACTTTGCGCTTCTGCGCGATATATACGCGCACCAATTTGTTTACGCCGGGCGCAAGTTCGTCCTTATTTTCACGCGTGAACACCTTTACGTCCACGACTATGCCGCCTTCACCGTGGGGAACTTTAAGGGAGGTATCCCTGACTTCCCTCGCCTTTTCGCCGAATATGGCGCGCAGCAGCCTCTCTTCCGGGGTGAGTTCAGCCTCGCCCTTGGGGGTCACTTTGCCGACGAGTATGTCGCCCGTCTGCACTTCCGCGCCGATGCGGATTATGCCGTTTTCGTCCAGGTCTTTGAGCGCGTCGTCCGACACGTTGGGGATGTCGCGCGTGATCTCCTCTTCGCCGAGCTTGGTGTCGCGCGCCTCCGTCTCGTGCTCCTCTATGTGGATAGAGGTGAACACGTCGTCCTGCACTATCTTTTCGGAGATGAGGATGGCGTCTTCATAGTTGTAGCCCTCCCACTCCATATAGCCTATGAGTATGTTTTTGCCGAGCGCGAGTTCGCCGTTGTTGGTGGCGGGGCCGTCGGCGATTATCTCGCCGGCCTCCACCCTGTCGCCCGTGTTGATTATGGGGCGCTGGTTGAGGCAGGTGCCCTGGTTGGAACGTTCGAACTTCTTTAATTTGTATTCGTCTATAAAGCCGCTGTCCGTCTTTATCTTTATGCAGTCGGAGGCAACGCCCACGGCGACGCCCGCGTTCTTGGCGGTGACAAGCACGCCCGAATCGCGCGCTATGGCGTCCTCTATGCCGGTCGCGACGATCGCCGATTCGGTCTTCATGAGGGGAACTGCCTGGCGCTGCATGTTGGAGCCCATCAGGGCGCGGTTGGTATCGTCGTTTTCAAGGAAGGGAATGAGCGCCGTGGCAACGGAAACGAGCTGCTTGGGCGACACATCCATGTAGTCCATCTTTTCGGGAGGATACTGCGTGATGAGATCCTGGTGGCGACAGCCGACGTGCCCGTTTACGAAGTGGTTGTTTTCATCGAGGGGCTCGTTTGCCTGCGCCACGATGTACTTGTCCTCTTCGTCCGCGGTCAAATAGTCCACGTGGTCGGTGACGGTGGGGATGCCGTTTTCATCCTTTACCACCTTGCGGTAGGGGCTCATTATAAAGCCGTATTCGTTTACCTTTGCAAAGGTGGCGAGCGAGGATATAAGGCCTATGTTCTGGCCTTCGGGCGTCTCTATGGGGCACATCCTGCCGTAGTGCGAGTGGTGAACGTCGCGCACTTCGAACGTCGCCCTGTCGCGATTGAGGCCGCCGGGGCCGAGCGCGGAGAGCTTGCGCTTGTGCGTGAGCTCGGCTGCGGGGTTGGTCTGATCCATGAACTGCGACAGCTGAGAAGAGCCGAAGAATTCGCGTATCACCGCGGACACGGGGCGCACGTTTACGAGCGCGGAAGGGGTTACCTCCATTGCGTCCTGCGTTGCCATGCGCTCCTTTATCAGCTTTTCCAGCCTGGCGATGCCTATGCGCAGCTGGTTCTGCAAAAGTTCGCCCACGGAGCGCACGCGGCGGTTGCCGAGGTGGTCTATGTTATCTATCGTGCCGATGCCGTACTGGAGGTCGATGTTGGTGGAGATGGACGCCACGATGTCGTCCACCGTGATGTGCTTGTGGCACAGTTTTTCCACCACGGGCTTTATGGTCTTGCGCTCGTCCTCTTCGAGTTCGGTCTTGTCGGAAGAAAGGAGCGCGTCGAACAGCTTGCACGCCGCAACGAACTTTATGCGCGTCTCCTTCCTCTTTTCCCTGTTCTTCTTGTCTTCGGGCTTTTCGTCCTCCGCCTCGTCCACTTCGCGGACGTAGTATATGGCGTTTATCCTGTCGGCATACTTTGCCGCAACCGCCTCCACGGGCTGCGTGCGGCACTCTTCCGCTATCTCTTTCATAAAGCGGAAGTTGGGGTAATATATGGTGGGAAGAAGGCCGAACATCTTGGGGTTCTTATCTGACACGGCCTTGAAGTTTACGGTGTTGTTGGCTATTATCTTGTGCTTTATTTCGCCGCGCTCCGGATCGGAAACGAGCACGAACACTTCGTTCACGCCGGCGTCCTGTATGGCAACCGCCTGCTCTTCCGTGACCACGTCGCCCGCCTTTGCCATCACCTCGCCCGTTTCGGGGTTGAAGATGTCTTCTGCGAGCTTGCAGCCGGGAAGGCGGTAAGCAAGGTTGAGCTTTTTGTTGAACTTATACCTGCCCACCTTTACCACGTCGTACCTTCTGGGGTCGAAGAAGAGGTTGTTGAGGTGCTGGCGCACCGATGCCTCGGTGGGTATTTCGCCGGGGCGGAGCCTTCTATAAAGTTCTATAAGGCCGTCCGATTCGGACTTGGTGGTATCCCTCTCTATGGTGTCCTTTATCATCTTTTCATCGGCGAAAAGATCCAAAAGTGCCCTGTCCGAACCAAAGCCGAGGGCGCGCAGAAGGACGGTCACGCAGATCTTGCGCTTCCTGTCCACGTGCACCCACAAAACGCCCTGTGCGTCCTGTTCGAGTTCCAGCCATGCGCCGCGGTTGGGTATGACGGTAGTGCCGAACATCTCCCTGCCGGTCTTGTCGCGCGTGGAAGCGTTGTACACGCCGGGCGAACGCACGAGCTGCGATACTATTACACGCTCGGCGCCGTTTATTATAAAGGAACCGCTGTCCGTCATGAGCGGGAATTCGCCCATGAATACGGGCTGGTCGATGACCTCGTCCTTGACCTTGTTTACAAGCCTTACGGTCACGTGCAGCGGAAGCGCGTAGGTGGCGTCGCGGTTGCGGCACTCCTTTTCGTCATACTTGGGCTTTTCGTCGAACCAGTGATTTAAAAAGTAGAGCTCGTAGTGGTCGGAATAGTCGGTGATGGGCGAAAAATCCTCAAAGACTTCGCTTATGCCCTCGTTTATAAAGGAGGCATAGCTGGCTTTTTGGATCTCAACGAGGTCGGGGATGTCGATGACTTCGTTTATCTTGCCGAATTTTCTTCTTTCCGTTTTGCCGTACTTGTGAACAGGTAAATTCATTGAAAGATAATTACTCCTTTGGCTGCCGCCTGAATTTTCGTTTATACATGAGCGATTATCCGTATATATCTTTTCACCGGAAAAAATCGGTATACCGTCTTTGCTTTGCATGGCACGCCCCGCACGGCGCGGGTTGCGGCAAACCTTTCAGCGCCGCGAAGGCACGTTTTTGCCGCCCGTGTGAGCAATTCAAAAAATTTTACAAAATTTAACACAAAATTTTGCCGCCCCGCTTTACAAACGCACGCTTATGGTATATAATAACCTTACGTGAGCGGGCGGCAGCGCCCGCGGGAAAGGGCGCAAAATGTACCGTTTTACAGCCAAAAACAGGCAAACGGGGCATTTACCGCATTCTAATACATTTTACTATTATACACAAGAGGGAAAGTCAAGTCAAGCAATTAAAATGCCTTTTCCTCATTTTATAATATATTTAAAAAAATTTTTCCAAAAAAAGGAAGTTCGGTTTGAGGATAGACAAATTTTTAAAAGTTTCGCGCATCCTTAAAAGGCGCACCGTCGCCCAAGAGGCGTGTTCTGCGGGCAAAGTCACCGTAAACGGCAGGGAGGCAAAACCTTCGCACGAGGTAAAGGAAGGCGACATTGTAGAGATACTGTACGCAAGCGGCACGCTCAAATTCAAAGTGCTGGCAGTTAAAGAAGTCGTCAAAAAGGACGACGCGCAGAGCCTTTACGAAGTGCTCGCGTAGCGCCGCGGCAAAATTTACGGGACGGGCGCGCGGACGGGCGCGCCCCTTAAAATTTTACAGGTGAAAACATGAAGATAAGTGCAATAATCTGCGCGGCGGGCACGGGCGAGCGCGCCGGGTTCGGCAAGAACAAGCTGCTCGCCGCCCTGTACGGCGCCCCCGCGCTATACCACACGTTAAAACAGTTCGACATTCCGGAGATAGACGAAGTCATAGTCACCTCCTCCGCCGCCGACTACCGCGAGATAAAGGCGCTGTGCGCCCCGTTCGGCTTCGAGGTGGTGCTCGGCGGAAAGACGCGCTACCTCGGCGTGAGGAAGGCGCTTTTGAAGGTGACGGGCGACGTTGTTCTCATCCACGACGGCGCGCGCCCCTTTGTTACCAAAAAGATAATATGCGACTGCATAGACACCGTAAAGACGTACGGCAGCGCGGTGTGCGCAACCCCCGTCACCGACACGATGGCGACGGTATATTACGGGGTCATCACCGACGTGCCCAAGCGTGAGACGGTGTACGCCGTGCAGACGCCGCAGGGCTTCCGCTCCGACGACATTAAAAAGGCGTACGAGCTTGCCGCCGACGACGGCATAGCCTACACCGACGACAGCGCGGTATACGCAAACTACATAGGACTGCCGCACATATTCGAGGGCGACAGGCACAACGTCAAACTCACCTACCGCGAGGACTTTTTAAAAGACCTGCCCGCGTTTGCGCCCGTGGAGGGCTGCCGCACTGGCATAGGCGCCGATACGCACGCCTTTGGCGGCGCCGATAAGTTCATAACGCTCGGCGGCGTAAAGATAGAATGCGGGCGTTCGCTGGTGGCGCACAGCGACGGCGACGTGGTGCTGCACGCCGTGACGGACGCGGTGCTTTCGGCAAGCGGGCTCAAAGACATAGGGCACTACTTCCCCGACACCGACAAAAAACACAAGGGCGCGGACAGCGGCAAACTGCTCGGGCAGGCGCTGGAGATGGCGCGCGGGGAGGGTTTTTCGCCCGTCAACGTCTCCGTCACCATACAGGCGGAGAGCCCCAAACTTGCGCCCTATATAGATGACATGACCGCGTCCGTGGCAAGGCTGTGCGGCATAGACGAACGGAGCGTGGCGATAGCCGCCGGCACGAGCGAACGGCTCGGCTTTGTGGGCGAAGGGCTGGGAATCGTCGCGTATGCAGCCGTACTTATGCGCAAAATTTAACAACGCCGCCCGTGCTTGTATATGCTTCGCAATACTGTGTCGAACTTGCGTTTTGCCTTGGTCACTTACACTTAAGTAAGCTCCCTGCGGTCAAATCCGCGTTCTCCTTGTCTTGCTCGCATCTGCAAGCCCGCTAATTACATTGATTTATAAGGTTTTCCTCGCGCGCCGCGTTCTGCCCGCTTTTTTAAGACCACCGCTTACTTGGCAATAAGGTCAAAATTTTCAGTTGCCCCGCACCGGGGCAATTGCTTTAATACGGTACACATTTATGGCTAAAACAAATACGATTTTTGTATGCTCCGAATGCGGGGCAACCTCTCCCCGCTGGCTGGGCAGGTGCCCTTCCTGCGGCAAATTCAACACAATGGCGGAAGAGCCGGTCGCCCCTCCCTCCCACACCGGGGCGGCAAAGGGCACGGCACCCGCCGCGCCGCGCGCCCTGCCCCTTTCACGCGTGGAATACCGCACTTACGAGCGCACCCCTTCCGGCATATCCGAATTTGACAACGTGATAGGCGGCGGCATAGTTAAGGGTTCGCTTGTGCTCCTTGGCGGCGACCCCGGCATAGGCAAGTCCACCCTGCTCACGCAGATAGCCGCCAACCTTTCGCAAAATCACAGGGTGCTGTATTTTTCGGCGGAAGAGAGCTGCTCGCAGGTAAAGCTGCGCACCGAAAGGCTGGGGCTTTCTTCCGACAACCTTCTGCTTATAAACGAGACGTGCATAGACGGGCTGGACGCCGAACTTGACGGCGTAGAATTTTGCGTGATAGACTCCATACAGGCGGTATACACGGACGACATGTCCTCTTCCGCGGGCTCGGTGGGGCAGGTGCGCGAGTGCGCCTCCCGCCTGATGCGCCTTGCCAAGAGCCGCGGCATAACCTTTTTTATAATAGGCCACGTGACCAAAGAGGGCGCGCTGGCAGGCCCCAAAGTGCTTGAACACATAATGGACACCGTGCTGTACTTTGAGGGCGAAAATCAGGAAAACTACCGCATACTGCGCTCGGTAAAAAACAGGTTCGGGAACGTTTCGGAAGTGGGCGTGTTCGAGATGACCGACCGCGGCATCATACCCGTCACCGACTATTCGGGCATATTCCTTTCGGAGAGCCGCGGCGAGGAGCCGGGCGCCATAGTCACGCCCGCGCGCACGGGCAACCGCTGCATGAACGTAGAGGTACAGACGCTGATTTCAAAGACAAGTTTCGGCCAGCCGCGCAGGATGCCGCTGGGCGTGGACTACAACAAGCTGGTGCTGCTTTTGGCGGTGCTGGAAAAGCGGTGCGGCGTAAACCTTGGCGGCTTTGACGTATACGTCAACGTAATGGGCGGCATAAAGCTGGGCGAGCCGGCATCCGACCTTGCGGTGTGCGCGGCGCTGGCTTCCTCCTTTTTTGACAAGCCGATAGACAAGTTCACCGCCGCATTCGGCGAAGTGGGGCTTACGGGCGAGGTGCGCGCCGTATCCTACGCGGAAAAGCGCGTGGCGGAATGCGTAAAGATGGGCTTTAAAAAGGTATTGGTGCCTGCAAAAAATATGAAGTCGATGACCAAATATATGGATAAAATAGACATAGTGCCCGTCCTTTACGTGAACACCATGATAAAATCGCTATTTAAACAGCAGTAAATTTTTATGATATATTTTACTATCGCCTGCGTTGCGGCGGGCGCCGTTTCGCTTATAAACTTTATACTTTACGGCACCGACAAGCGCGCCGCAATAAAGGGCAGATGGCGCATGCCCGAAAGGGTGCTTTTGGGGCTCTCCTTCTTCGGCGGCGCGGCGGGCGGCATACTCGGCATGGTTATCTTTCATCACAAGACGCGCAAGGCGGCGTTTATTTTGGTAAACGCTGCCGGGCTGTTATGGCAGGCCGCAGCGCTGACTTATGCGGCAATATATCTGATCTGACACACCGCATCAGGAATCAACCCACAATTTTAAAGCGGGCGCGGCAAAAATGCCGCGCCCGCTTGCTCGCTTTACAAATATCTATTTTATGTTTGCCGCACGCCGTAGGGATGCTTTATTCTACACAGTCGGCAAAATATTTTATATATGTCCCCACGGGAATGCCCACGAACGCAACTTGCGCAACTAT
>CALVPV010000068.1 GCA_944353935.1 uncultured Clostridia bacterium
CATATAGCCGCGCGAATTCACTTCCGGTGAGCTCGCTTTCGCGACAAATTGTGTTGCGCTTTTCGGCGAAATAAATTCGCCTTGCGCTCGTTATTGCTTTTTATATTCACGAATTTCCCGCGCGGGCGGCGCACGGCAAATCCCGTGACTTGAAAAACCAAGTTTCTCTTCGCGCGGCACGTTTTCGCCCTCGAAGCATATAGCCGCGCGAATTCACTTCCGGTGAGCTCGCTTTCGCGACAAATTGTGTTGCGCTTTTCGGCGAAATAAATTCGCCTTGCGCTCGTTATTGCTTTTTATATTCACGAATTTCCCGCGCGGGCGGCGCACGGCAAATTCCGTGAGTTTGAGGAACCAAGTTCCTCTTCGCGAAGGCGGCGCACGGCAAATTCAAAAAAACATGCAGGCATGCCCTTGCCGCAAAAATAAAAAACCCCCGCATACTTTTTATAGTATGCAGAGGCGCATTTTTGTGATGCGCGGTTCCACTCCGCTTCCGCCGCAGAATAGGTGCGGCGCTCGTTATGCCCTGTGACGGGGGCTGCCCGCGGGGTCATTTTACCTCCCCGTTCTTGAACGGCAAACCGTTCAGACGGCGCATACCTGTCCGCGGCGATGCGGGATTTTCAGCTCCCTCCCGCTCTCTGCAAGGGCCTTGCGGATGATTTTCCGTCCTGCGAATCCATATAAATTATAATATAACGCCCTGCTTTTAGCAAGTGTTTTTTTGTAATTGCCCGCGTATTTTTTTGTGCCGCCCCGATCAGACGTTCTTTGCGTCCAGCTTGAACACGTCGCGCGACTTGCCTATTACAAGGATGTGGTCGTCGGCGCGGAAACGGTAGTCGGGCATGGGCGTGGGGTCGAGGGCGTCGTCGTTTTTTATGGCGACGATGTTGACCTTGTAGCGCTTTCTTACTTCGAGCTCGGCTATGGACTTGCCCTCCCAGGACTTTAAGACGGGGACTTCGAATATGGCGTAACCGTCCGAGAGCTGGATGTAGTCGTAGATGTTGTTGCCGCCCATGCGCATGGCGAGCCTGTCGGTCGCGTCGCCGTCGGCATAGACGATCTCGTCCGCGCCCACTTTGCGCAGAAGGTCGCACTCTATTTCGCTGCGCGCGCGCGTCACGACGTACCTTGCGCCGAGGCGCTTTAAGAGCATCGCTGTCACCATGGACGCTTCAAAGTCGTCGCCTATGGCTACGCACACCACGTCGTAAGAGGGGACGTCCAATTCCTTTAACACGTCTTCGTTGGTGAAGTCGCCTATCTGCGCGTCCGCAAAGCGGGTGGCAAGCCTTTCTATATTTGCGGCGTTGCGGTCAAAGATGAGCACGTCGTGACCGAGATCCTGCATCTTTTCGGCAAGATGTGCGCCGAATTTGCCCATACCTATTATAAGAACACTCTTTTTCATAAAAACCCCTCTCGCCGCAAATCTTTTGCCTGCGGCAAAATCTTTACGGCGAAGTTTATTTTGAGTCGCGCCGGCGCAGGAAAACCCTGCTTGCGCGCGTTATATATTCCGCATTGAAACGCAATTACCAACTTCATAGAAGCGAGCAAGACAAGGCGCCGGCGGAAGGTGCGAAGGAATTTACAAAGGCGTAAATGACCGAGCGCACCCGTAACGGCAACACGGTATTGCGACGCTTATATGAAGTTTTACGCGGCAATTGAGTACCTTTTTATCCTATCATTATGTGCTCGGGCAACCTTGTTATCGCCGGAGGACGGCGCGTTTCTGAGAATACGAGTATGAGCGTATAGCCGCCCACCCTGCCGAAGAACATTAAAAGTATGAGTATTACTTTGGACAGTACCGAAAGTTCCGCCGTTATGCCCATCGTGAGCCCCGTTGCGCTTATCGCCGAGATGACTTCAAAGAGCACGTTTTTAAAGTTTACGACATTGGGCACTTCCGCGCCGTTTACGACCGTAGTCCAGTCGCCGTAGTCCGACTGGTAGGGGGTCCCGCCGTCCACCCCGCAGATTATGAACACGCTGAGCACGATGGCTATTACGTACAGCATGGCGACGGTCACGGAATTGACCTCGTCCTCCTGCTCCACCCCGCGCTTGAATATGCGCACCTGCTTTTCGCGGCGGCACGCCGCTATCATAGTCATGAGCAGCACGACAAAAGTCGTCGTCTTTACGCCGCCCGCGGTGGAGCCGGGGCTGCCGCCCACGAACATCAAAAGGTTGGTCAAAAGGTACGAACCGTCGGTAAAATAGTTCATATCCACCGTATAGTGGCCCGCAGTCCTTGGCGTTACGGCAAAGAACAGGCTGTTTATCACCTTGTCCGCGGCGTTCATGCCGCCTATGGTGCCTTCGTTGTTCCATTCAAACGCCATAAAGAGCGCCCACGCAACGGCGAGTATGCACCCCGTGGATATGAGCACCACCTTTGTATGCAGGGAATAGCGCGAAGGGCGGAAGCGGTTTTTTACCACATCGTACCACACGTAAAAGCCGAGGCCGCCTATGGTTATGAGCGCCATGACCACTATCATGAACAGCGGGTCGGAGGCGTACCCCGCAAGCGAATAACCGCCGTTTGCGCCCGTGAGCGAAAACCCCGCGTTACAGAACGAGGAGACGGAGGTAAACACCGCCTGCCATATGCCGAGCCCCCAGCCGTATTCGGGGATAAAGCTGACGCAAAGGAGCACGGCGCCGATAAATTCCAGCGAAAACGTGCCTATAAAGATGTACTTTAAAAGCTCTTTGAGCCCGTTCATCTTGAGCCCGCCGGCAGACTGCATGGCAAGTTTGCGGTCGGATAGCGTGACGTCCTTCTTCATATACAGCATGAAGAGGGAGATGATGGTTATAAAGCCGAGGCCGCCTATTTGGATGAGTATGAGCATCACCGCCTGGCCGAACCCGGTAAAATAGGTATACGGGTCTATCACCGTGTGCCCCGTTACACAAGTGGCGCTTGTGGCAGAAAAGAGTGCTATCAAAAAGTCGGGCTCTCCGCTGCGCACCGCCGCAGGGATGCAAAGCAGCCCTGCCCCCGCAAATATCACGATGACGAAACTTGCCACTACTATCGCGATGGGGCGGAATTTAAATCGTTTTATCTTCATTTTATCAACCTGCAATGCGCGCTCCGCGCGCAAAGACATTGGCATTATACCACACCTATACATAAAATGCAAGGATTGGCACGCCAAATGCCGTATGCGGGCGCTTATTACGCCTTGTGAAAGATTTTAACAGATTGTTTGCATTATTTGTTATAAATGTTAACTCAATCCTTGACTTTAAAGCCGATTTGATATACAATATAGTCAAAGACATAACAATTGTTAGATCATAACAAAGGAGATACGCAAAGTGAAACGTGAAAGATTGGAAGAAGTCGCCGAAATACTTGATAAGCGCGGCAAAATGACGCTTGAACAGCTTGAAGAAGCATTCCCCGACGTCTCTCAGATGACATTGAGGCGCGACCTTTCACAGCTGGAAATAGACGGCAGGGTCATCCGCATACGCGGCGGCGCCATGTCCGTTAAGGAAGTGCAGAAAGTTTCGGGCGAAGCGTACACCAAAAAGACCACCGTAAACATGGACGCCAAGATAGTCATCGCGCAAAAGGCAGCCACCCTTATAGACGAAGGGACGAGCATATTTATAGACGGCGGCACCACGGCGATGTACCTTTCAAAGGAGATGCCTGACATAAAGTGCAACATCTTTACAAACGGCATAGCCGTTGCTATGGAGCTTGCGCAAAAGAAGAACGTGGAGATAACCGTTGTGGGCGGCCAGCTCATGAAGGACAACCTTTCCACCTCTTCCCCTGCTGCAAAGGAATACTTTAACAACACCAATTTTGAAATCGCAATCGTCTCTGCCCTTGCGTTTACGCCCGAGCACGGCTTTTCTTGCAACAGCCAGACGGAGAGCGATCTTTTGAAACAGGTATTCAGAAAGGCGCGCCACGTATACATGATGCTGGACAGCTCCAAGATAGGCAAGATAAACCCCTATACCTTTGCCCAGCTCGAAGATATAGACGTACTCATAACCGACGACGTGTTCCCCCGCGAATACAAGGCGCTGTTTGAACAGAACGACATCGTTGTCATGTGACGCGATATATAAAAATCAACGCAAAAAACAAGTTTGCATAAAAATCGCCCCTGCTTCTACCATAAAGCAGGGGCGATTTTATACCCGTTGTGTTTTAGCCGCATGCGTTTTGCGCCGCCCGCGGCGGACGAGTGCACGCGCCTGGCGGGCGTAAAAATTTTACGGTTACATAAGAATTTGCAAAAAATCATTCGCTCCACTTTTTTATATGCAGCGTCCTGTCCTTCACGTCGTCGTGCTCTTCAAAATAGCGGCGGCGAATGTCCTCCACGCTCTCGCCGCTATCCACAAGGCCGAGCATCTCTTCAAGCTCCTCCTCGGAAAAGTCGGCGGGATTAAAACTGCCGTCGAACGCGGAAGAAAGTTTTAAGATATCCCACTTTGTTATCGCCATGCAAACACCCCCGTATCTTTAAGCGCGGCGCCGCGCAAGCTCAGCCGTGCTGCTTTTTCGCCTCTTCGAGCATGGCAAGTTTTTCTGTCATGTCGGTATCCTTTTGGGAATAGCTGTACCACACTTCCGTCTCAGTATCCGCGCCGCCCGAATAGGAAAGCAACAAGACCTTTATCTTGCCTTCCCACGTTTCGTCTATTTTATAATACTTTAAAAGGCCGTTGTCCCATATCTGATAGGTTATCACGGGGCCGCTGCCGTTTTCGTCCGTCGCCCATCCGCATTCGGAGGCACTGTTTGCGTTTTTAAGCATGGCTACGGACGCCCCGTCTGCATTTGCAACGTCCACATCGAGCTCCATCGTCACTTCGTAAACGCTGTGGCCGTCTGCCTTACCCTCTGTAATGGACGCGCTCTTTACTATATTTTCCGCAAGGATGTTGACATTGCCGTGGATGACGGGCTCATCGCCGTTGCCTTCCGCTATCTGTATTATGTCCTCTTCTATGCCGTCGAGCGTGAGTTTTTCGCCCTCACGCTTTACTATGGGAGGGTCATCCTTGCCCCAATCGGAACCTGTCTTCCAGTCGCACGTAAGAATAGGCTGTTCGGAGCTCATGTCGTGCCCGTCTTCATAGCGGATGTCGTCCCCTTCAAAACGGTAGAGTTTATCGGTATCCGTAACAAAGCGCATGCGCGCAGATTCAAAAAAAGACCTGAACGTGTCTATCGTGCCCGTTGCTTCATTGACCTTTTTTAACGTATAGTGGTATTTATAGCCGGGCGTATCCTCTCCCTGATGCACTATGAGCTTATAGTTCTGCGTGGTCACGTCGCCCATACCCTTGCTGCCGAGGTCTGTAGACCCCGTCTGCGAAGAAAAGTAGACGTATTTATCTATATACTCTTCATTATAGCACGCATAGGCATACAGCTCCGCTGCCACCTGCTTTACAACGGCTTCGTCATTGCGCGCAGACTTCCAGCGGTCTATCGCAGCCCTGCTCTCCTGCTCGTAAGCGGCAGAGACAGCGGGATATGTGCCGTCGTCCTCAAGCGTATAGCTCTTGTTCTCGCCTATATCCGTGGCACAGGAAGATGCCCCGAGCACCACGGCGGGAACGGCGGCAAGCGCACATATTTTTAAAAGCGTGTTCTTCATAAAAAACTCCGTAAAAAAGCTTGCGAAAGTGATTATACCATTGCGGGCACAATATTCGCAAGCCGTTTAAGTGAAAAATATATAAAATAAATTTATGCAATTTTTTCACTTTTAATTATAATTACTGTATATACCGGGCGAAAATAAGGCGGAAAATCCGTGGCAAAATTTAAACGTCCGCCGCTACGCGCCGCGGCGAACGCACGGTAGATGCGGTATATATGCGGGGCAATTTAATTTTTGCGCCCGTTTTCATGTACAAACGCCGTGCTCCACTGGGGCAGGCAAAAGCGGCGCGCGATATGTTCGCACTTGCACATAAAAATATAAAATATGTCGTATCCCTCGCCGTACAGCGTTTCAAGGTTGCCGAGCCCCTTGGAAATTATCACGTCGGCAGAGCTAAAGAGCGAAAGCGCCTGCGGGGAGAGCTCCTTTAAATAGGTGCCGGGGATAACCTCGCCGCTATCGAAAACGGTCGCATACTCGCCAAGGCGTATAAAGTCTGCGTCCACGCGGGTGGCGTCGTTTATTATCTCGCCGCCGCGCACCAGCGATACCACATTGACCGCGGGATATGCCGCTTTTATCACCCTTATCAAAATTTTATCAAAGACCACCTCGCCGCAATTGTCGTGCACGAAAAGAAGAGTTTTTGCCGCTTTAAGTCGCTCCTTAAAAAGGGAGAGCGTGGCGGGATCGGGCGCCGCCTTGGCCGCAGCCTCTTTGACAATCGCTATGCTGCCCTCGTTCAAGTCGGAAAGTTTGGCAAAATCTATGTAATTTGCAGCCGCAGCGTATTTTATTGCCTGTGCGAGAGGGTCTGAAGAGGATTTAATGAGCTCAAACAGCTCGTCCTCCATTCCGAGCACGGCGGAATTGAACATCAACTTTTCCTTGGAATAGTCTATTCCGGTGCCGAATATGTCGCGATGAATGCCGTCTATATCGCGCATGAGAAGGGGCGCGCAGTAGTGCTCGGGCGGATTCGCGCAGAGCGCAGCCACCCTGCTTTTAAACAGCGCAAGTTTTTTTTCGTCAGGCGCAGACCTCTCCACCTTTTTCATCTGGCTGTTGAAAAGGCAGCCCTTACATTCTTCGTCAAGCGTCATTGCTCTTCTCCCTGTGTAAATGCTGCTGTAATTATACCACCTAAGGCGTGTAAAATCAACTTTGAACGGTACTCGAACGAAATATTTATATGAGGATAAAAAACACGTTTTTTTTGTTTGACTTTTTTGACGAAGAAAATATCCTTTAATCGCCTTACACAATTACAGGATATTTTTGAAATCCGGCAATTTACTTCTCGTGCGGCGTAAGGTGAAAACATAGCACATCTACCGTTTCCCTGCGGAAGCCTCGGCAGAGTAGCGCTACGTTTGCGCGATCACAGCTCGGACAATGTGTGCCAAGTACATATTGTTTGGCTTCGCCTCCAAAGCGGCGCTGCGCTTGCCCGGCGTAGACGAGCTTAACGGAAATGTAAAGCCGCAAAGGTTATAACAACATTCTTCTAAGTTTTTCATTGCGGCTTATTTCCAGAAGTTAAGCTCTGCGCCACAATTATCAAGGCACAGCGCGCCCGTGAATATAAAAGTACAGCACAACAAAAAATAAGCGCCTGCAACATTACGTTGCAAACGCTTATTTTTTGAAATCCGGCAATTTCCTATCCTCCCGGGCGCTATGTGCCAAGTACTTTCGGCGTAGACGAGCTTAACTTCTGTGTTCGGAATGGGAACAGGTGGATCCTCGTCGCCATTA
>CALVPV010000069.1 GCA_944353935.1 uncultured Clostridia bacterium
CAGCTCAAAAAGGGCAAGCGCCTTGCCGACCTTATAAGCGGGCTCGAAGAACCCGCCGAGGCTGCGGAGATAAGGCCGGAGATAATGTGCGACGACTTCCGCGAATACGGGGCAAAAGTCCTTGAAAGCGTAAAGGCATCCGCACCGGCATTGGAGGGAGCCTCCCTTGCGCCCAACAATTACGAGGGCATAAGGATAAATTTTGACAAAGAACACGGCGACGGCTGGCTGCTGATAAGGATGAGCCTGCACGAGGCGATACTCCCCATAAACGTGGAGAGCAATTCCTTGGGCGGCTGCAAAAAGATGATAAAAACATTGTGCCAACTTTTGCGCCCGTTCGACAAGATCGATTTCAGCCTTTTGGAAAAGTTCGTAAACGACTGAGATTGCAAACTTAACTATTCAAATAATGCAGTTATTACATATAAAACTTTACAAGTAAATAATTTTACATTATAAATGCCAATTTAATAAGGAGATTTTATTATGTCTGTTCAGCAGAAAAGCGTAGACACGATAAGAGTGATTTCTGCCGAGGCAATACAAAAGGCCAATTCCGGCCACCCCGGCATATGCATCGGCGCGGCGCCGATAGGTTTTGAACTTTTCAGCGAATTTTTAAGGTTCAGCTATAAAAACCCCAAGTGGGACAACCGCGACAGGTTCGTCCTTTCCGCAGGGCATGGCTCCATGCTGCTGTACAGCCTGCTGCACATGTTCGGGTTTGACGTGACGATGGACGACATAAAGAATTTCCGCCAGCTCGGCTCGCGTACGCCCGGGCACCCCGAATACGGCAGGACGGACGGCATAGAAACTTCTACCGGGCCCTTGGGGCAGGGCATAGGCAACGCCGTGGGAATGGCGGTCGCCGAAGCTCACCTTGCGGCGCGCTTCAACAAGCCGGACTTCCCCGTAGTAGACCACTTCACCTACTGCATTTGCGGTGACGGCTGCCTTGAAGAGGGCATCTCTTACGAAGCATGCTCCTTTGCAGGCACGCAGAAGCTCGGCAAGCTCATCCTTTTATACGACAGGAACAACATCACGATAGAGGGCAAGATAGACTGCACCTTTAACGAGGATATCCCCACGAGGTTTGCAGCCCAGGGCTGGCAGGTCATACGCGTTGACGACGCCAACAACCTGCTCACGCTCCGCGCCGCCATACAGAGGGCGCAGAGCGACCTTACAAGGCCTTCGCTTATAATATGCAAGACGGTGATAGGCTACGGCTCCCCCCTCGCCGATTCGGCAGACGTGCACGGCGCGCCGATGGGCGAAGCCAACCTTGCGCAGATGAAGAGCTTTTTCAAATGGGAGGAAGAACCTTTCACCGTACCCGACGACGTAAAGGAGTACTGCGCAAAGCTCGCCGAAGACAAACTCAAATACGAGGAAGAATGGAACGAGCTGTTTGCAAAATACAAGGAGGCTTACCCCGAACTTGCCGCCCAATACAAACAGTTTATGGACGGCGTGCTGCCCGACTTTAAGAATATAGAGGGGCTGTTTGACTTCAACGCGCCCGAGGCTACCCGCGCGAGCGGCGGCAAGGTGCTTGCAAAGATATCCGAAGCGATGCCAAACATAATGTCCGGTTCGGCAGACCTCGCCTCCTCCACCAAAACCGAACTCAAGGGCGCGGGCTACTTTGCCCCCGACTGCAGGGAGGGACGCAACATACACTACGGCGTGCGCGAACACGCCATGGCGGCAATATGCAACGGCATACAGCTGCACGGCGGGCTGCAGGCGCTCTGCTCCACCTTCTTCTCCTTTACCGACTATATGAAGGCGGGAATAAGGATGAGCGCGCTGATGGAAATACCCGTCATCTATGTAATGACGCACGATTCGATAGGCGTAGGCGAAGACGGCCCCACACACCAGCCGATGGAACAGCTCATAGGATTGCGCTCCGTACCCGGGCTCAAGGTGTTCCGTCCCTGCGACGGCAGGGAGACTGCGGTGGCATACATCTCCGCCCTCACCCAGCCTTCCCCCACCGTAATAGTGCTGTCCAGGCAGAACCTGCCCCAATACGAGGGCACGGGCGTAAAGGCGCTGCTCGGCGGATATGTGCTCAGCGATTGCGAGGGCACGCCCGACGTCATACTCATAGGCACGGGCAGCGAAGTCGAGCTGTGCATGGGCGCAAAGGAACTGCTTGCCGCAAAGAACGTCAAGGCGAGAGTTGTTTCCATGCCCAGCATGGAGGAATTCGAAAAGCAGACGGAAGAATACAGGGAGAGCGTATTACCCAAGGCGGTAAAGGCGCGCGTGTGCGTCGAGGCTGGCTCGCACTTTGCATGGTACAAATATTGCGGGGACTGCGGCGAGATCGTGGCAATGCACACCTTCGGCACGTCCGGCCCTGCAAAACAGGTATTTGAACACTTTGGCTTTACCAAGGAAAACGTTGCCGAAAAGGCAGAGCTTTCCATAAAAAAAGCCGCGGAAATGATCGCGGAAATAAAGAACGCTAAATAAAAATACATTATGACCGGCGGGCAATTTTTGCCCGCCGAACGTATAGAGAAAGGTAATATGGATCTGGAAAAATTATATCTTAAAAGGCAGTCCACAAGGAAATATTCGGATACCCCCCGTCACCGACGCCGAGCTTGAAAGGATATGCTCGCTTGCGGCGCTGGCGCCTTCGGCAAAAAATTCGCAGCCGTGGAAAATGTTTGCGGTAAACGGCGACAAAGCCAAACAGTTTGCGCCTTGCGTGCAGATGAACGGCTCCAACGGCTGGACGAGCGACTGTCCCGCCTTTATAGCCATAGAACTGAACAGGAGCAAGTTTGAAGAAACGATCGCCCAAAAATTCACGTTTGCCGACTTTGCGGGCAACGATATAGGCCTTTTGACGGCATACCTTGTGCTTGCCGCCGAGGATATGGGCTTGCAGACGTGCATACTCGGCATACGCAACGAGGATAAGATAGCAGACTTTTTGGGTGAACCCAATGGCAGCCGCTTCCCGCTTGTAATAGCCGTGGGTCACGCAGCCGAAGGCTACGAACTGCGGCCAAAGGACAGAAAGCCGCTTGAGGACGTCTTTAAACTAATAAAGTAATCACCCCGGTACATACGGCGGCGCAAACGGAGCCGCCGTGTTTTTTGCTATTTATCTGGACATAAGACGATTTATAACGTATAATGATATCATATAACAATATGTGCACATATACAACTTTTGGGGGAACGGCGATGAAAAAAATACTCACCGTGGAGCAGGTGACAAAGACGTTCGGCAGCGGCAGTGTCGCCGTGAACGCGCTTGCGAGGATAACTTTTGATGTGGAAAAGGGGCAATTCGTGGCAGTGATGGGTCCGTCCGGCTCGGGGAAGAGCACCCTTTTAAACGTCATATCCACCATTGAACCGCCGACAAAGGGAAACATAACGGTAGACGGGCAGCCGATAACAGGATGCGGCGACAACGAGATCGCCGTTTTCCGCCGCGATAAGCTTGGATTCATCTTTCAGGAATACAACCTGCTGGACACGCTTACGGTGGCGGAAAACATCGTGCTCCCGCTCAATCTAAAAAAGGTAGGCCCGGCAGAAACGGCGAAAAGGCTGGCAGATATAGCCGAAAAGCTCGGCGTTACAGACCAGCTGAAAAAGTACCCGTACGAACTTTCCGGCGGGCAGAGGCAAAGGGTCGCCTGCGCAAGGGCGGTGATAGCCGACCCCGCCATAGTGCTCGCCGACGAACCGACGGGCGCGCTCGATTCAAAAAATTCGCGCAATCTTATGGAGCTGTTCACCAAGATGAACAGGGAATTAGGCTCCACCATCCTAATGGTCACGCACGACGCGACGGTGGCGTCCTATGCAGACCGCGTCATCTTTTTAAGCGACGGCACGATACATACCGAAATATACAGGGGCGAACGCAGCCGCGCCGATTTCCGCCACGAGATAATACAAATAACCGAAGCGTTGGGAGTTGACTGCAATGCTGATTAAACTCGCCTTCCGCAACGTAAAGCGGCAATTTTCAAGCTATGCGATATACTTTATCACGGTGACGCTTACAATAACGATGATCTTTGCCGTGAACAACATCATCCAGAGCGACATAATGTCTTTGCTGCTCGTAGCCTACTTTGACGGAGTAAAGGATATACTTACGGGCCTTACGGGGCTCCTTGCCCTGATAATGGCATTCGTGCTCGGCTATGCCACAAATTTCCTTTTAAAAAAGCGCAAAAAAGAGTTCGCCCTATACCTTGTAATGGGAATGAACAGAAGGAACATCATAGGCATATTCATGTTTGAGACGGCGCTGACGTTTATATTTGCGCTGGGCGCGGGGATATTGCTCGGGCTGCTGTTCTACCAGGCGCTGATGGGCATATTCACCTCTTATATGGAGCTGGATTACACGCTTTCGGGGTACTCCCCCGTAGCCCTGCTGTACACTATAATCATAGTGTGCGCGGTATTTTTGCTCTCTTCCGCCGCCTCCGCCGGCTATCTTAAATTTGAAAAGATATCCAAACTGCTCAATTCAGAAAAGATCGCGGAAAAGACGGTACGCCACCCCGTGATATGGGTGCTCGCCGCCGTTGCGGGGATAGCGGGCACGTTCATAGCCATGTCGCTCTTTATCGACTGGCTCAACACAGCGTTTTTTGAAACGTTTTACCTTGCGGCGCTTATAATAGCGTTTGCCATAGCGTCCGTCATATTAGGTTCGATGGGGATATGCAAGGGCATCACCTGGCTCATAGTAAGGGCGCGGAGCGGCAGGGCAAAATCTACGGCGATGTTCACCGCCAGGCAGATATCCGCCGGCGCGAGCGCCAACGCCGTGATGACGGGGCTCTTGGCGGTGCTGATGTCGCTGGCTATAATAGGCCCCAACATATTCTTTTCCGTAAGCGACATATACACCCGGCAGACGAACGAGAATTACCTGTACGATATTTCGGGCGGCATAAGTTCCTTTGAGTTCGGCGAAGACATAGACGACGCCGCATTTGAAAACACGGCGTATACATACGTCAAAGAATATACGGACAAAATTTCAAAATATGCGGAGATAGAAAAATATGCCGTGCTGTTTGTATACAAGCAATACACAGACCCGGACAGCTACGACTACAAAACGCTGGTAAAACACAGCCAATTTGTTGAAGCATGCAAAGTAGTCGGCTATACTCTGCCCGAAGAGACAGGGCAAAACTTTGACTGCACCACGTCGGATAAATCTACAGATCCGTTTGAATGGAGCTACGGCTTGCTGCGCTGCCCCGCAGACATACTCTTAAATTATGCCGACGACTTCAGCGTGGTGAGCGATTCCCAAACGGACGGAATGACGCCCGCTTACGGCATCCTGTGCGTGGACGTCGCCGATGAAAAGTACGACGCAAGGGCGCTTGATGCCGAAGTCAACCCGATAGACGACAGAAACAACAAGATAAACCGCCTTACCATAAAGGAGTACGAGCGGCTGGACATGCTCGGGCAGGGCGGGCTGGTCATGCTCGGCGACCTGTATTGTTCGTCGGTGTTCCTGCTGCTGACGCTGGCGATATTTTCGCTTAAAATGATGTCTACAGTCTCGCAAGATAAGCAGAAATATAAAATTATGTGGCGGCTGGGCACCACAAAGGCACAGTTGTTCCGTTCTATGTTTGCGCAGCTGGCATTCTTCTGCTTTCTGCCGTTTATAATCCCCGTACTGATCAACATACCGCTGCTATCGATAATAGCATTTATGTATCACGGGTACGGGATGACGCTGCCCGGGGAGACAGCGCTGCAACTTGCGGGATATACGCTTTCTATAATAGGCGTCTGCCTGCTGTACCTTATAGCCGCGAGCATCGTCTCCTGGCTGGACATAAGGCATTCGTTAAAGGAAGAGAGCTGACACGCGGTAAAAACCTGATTCATTATTCGCGGCTGCCTTGTGGCAGCCGCATATTTTATTTGCCGTTGCCTCTGTTCACCGCAAATCTCTTCGGTAAAATACCGCAAATCTCTTCGCCAAACACCGCAAATCTCTTCGCCAAACACCGCAAATCCCTTCGCCAAACACCGCAAATCCCTTCGCCAAACACCGCAAATTACTCCAACAAAATGCCGCAAATCACCGCAACAAGACAGCGCAAACCTGTTAAATGAAATGCCGCAAATTTATAAAACAGAGTGCCGCATATTCTCCGCATGAACGCTCAGAACGTTCCGAGCCCTCCCTTTCTTTTCCAAAAAACTTTCCTCTTGACAAAATAATTTACTTGAGTTATATCGAGCATTTCATCCAAACGATGCCCTTATTGAATGACGACTATCGAAAACGGCAGACCTATCTTTCATATAAATCTACATAAAATTTATTTTTTGGGTTGAAATCCTGTTTGTTTTGATATATAATAAAGAAAAAAGGAGCAACCTATGAGCGAGAATATACGCAACAGAATAGAGTACACGGTGATGTGCATAAGCGAATTTTCGCAAAGGCACTCCCTGCCCCCGCAAAAGGCATATAAATACCTTAAAGATTACGGTGGAATGGCTTTTTTAAAAGATTGCTACGAAGCCGAACATCTGTTATCTATTGAGGACGCTATAGACGACCTGACAATAGTCTGCCAAAGAAACGGAGGCAAAATAGCATGATTTTATATCACGGGACAAATATCGATATTGATAAAATCGACCTTAACAAATGCGCTCCGTACAAAGATTTCGGTAAAGGTTTTTACACCACAACCATCTTTGACCAGGCAAAAGCTATGGCTGATAGAAAAAGCCGTATATTTGGCGGACAGCCTTACGTTATTTCGTATGAAGTTCCCGATAATCTGCTTGACCTCAAAGGAATAAATATAAAGGTTTTTCCCTCCACTTCAAAAGAATGGGGCGGTATTTATAATCAACAACCGCAACCGTGATTTTAAAGATTTTTCATCAGCTGAATGCAACGTTGACAATAAATATGAAATAGTATTCGGCCCCGTTGCTAACGACACTTTAACCAAGTCAAAGTAATCCGAACCCGCCCTGAAAGGCGTTTTTTGCGCGCCTTGCGGCTCATCCTCATTGCAATA
>CALVPV010000070.1 GCA_944353935.1 uncultured Clostridia bacterium
GTTATGTCTATGCCGACCTGCCCGTCCGAAAGTATGGCGAGCGCGGAATTTACCACTTGCGTAAGGTCAAGGTATTCATCCTTTTGAATGTCCGCAATGCCCGCGGTGCTGCCGTAAATATATGCCTGCACGCCCGCAGACGGGATACTGCCGTACAACAGTCCGCCCGCGGCGTTATAATCTTCCGCTTCAAATCCACCTAAGCTGTATTCGAGCGTTATATCGCCAAGAGAAATATCGACGCCAAGCAGAGCAAAAACTTCATCCGCATTGACCGTTGCGCCTATGAGCGCGGAATTTGCGTAGACTTCCTTTATGAGCGCGCCGAAATCGAGCGAGAGCACGCCGTTAATTATGCCCGCGATATCCGTGCCCGCGGCATACGTCTCCGCAGAAGGCGACGTAAACATGGCGACTATTTCTTCCACGGCAGAGGCAAGCTCGGCGATATCGCAATACACCTTTACGTCTGCCGCCGCGCCGAGGATATTTTTGATATTGAGATATGCCGTGCCGTACTTGCCCGCCGCATCGTTATATACATAGTATACGTCGGCGCAGAGCAGCTCCTTCTGCCCGTCCAAAAGGCGGATGCCGGCATTTACGGTGACGCCGTCCGCCTCCACCGCGCCTGAAATTTCAAGGCGGTAGGCATCGAGCGCGTCGCCCGCGTCGAACACCCCGAAGGAGGCGAGCAGGTCTGCAAGTTTTTCGCCCTCTGCACTAAGTTCCAGCCTTATGGATTTTGAGGAGAGAAGCTGATAGAGGTTTTCCGCCGCCTTATTGACGTCAAAGGGCGCTTCCGCCTTTTCATGCGAAATTATCTCCGCAGAGGAAGGCGAAAGGCTGAGGGCGGCGTCTATGTTCTGCCCGCCGTAAGAAAGCCCGCCTATTTCCGCATTTTTGAATATGTAGCCCGCGCCGTCCGATATAAAGTCGAGGCGGGCGGAAATGCCTATGCCCATGAGGTCATCGATATCCAGCGTGAGCGTGAGGCCCTCAGCCGTCTCTTCCGTCTTGAGCCCGCCGAGAAGTTGATTGAGGATGTCGTCGAGCGAGCCGCCCTCTTCCCCGGAGCCCTCTTCCGAGGCAACGGAAGCCCCGCCGGAGGTGAGCCCGTCTGCCCACGCGGTAAACTTATCTATTATTTCGCCAAAGGAGCCGACGTCCGCGGTGAGCGCAAAATCCTTGCTGTAATAGCCCTCCACCTTTCCGCCGGAGAGGCAGATATACAGATCCTGCCCGTCAATGTCCTCATCCGCGGAGAGGGCAATGCGCGCCTCTATCGCGCCGAGGATATCCGAGCCGACGGAATTCATATCCACGCTTAAAAATATCCTGCCGTAGTATGTTTTGCCGCCGAGGTCTATTGAGGTTTCAAACTGCTGCCCCTCGCCGCTTAAAACGCCGGCAAAAGCCGACATCAGCAGCGTGAGCGGGTCGAGCTCCTCTTCGCCGCCGTCCGAATCGAGTTCGCCCACGAATTGGCTGTAATAATCTTCGTAAAGGTCGCGGTGAGGCTGGTCAAAGCTCTCTTCCGTGTACGAATATACGGTGGACGTCTGCGAAACGCTGGACATGGACATCAGGAAGCGCGTTATCTGCGAATTTTCAACGA
Source organism: uncultured Clostridia bacterium (assembly GCA_944353935.1). GTDB lineage: Bacteria > Bacillota > Clostridia > Christensenellales > Borkfalkiaceae > Coproplasma. The sequence continues at coordinate 1,619 of CALVPV010000070.1, forward strand.
CGTCAATTTTAAGCACGCGGTAATAGTCGTCGAACGTCACATCAAGTGAGATGCTTTCAAACACGGGGAGCCTGTCAAGGCCGCCGCGCGTCTTCATGGCGTACTGATAGTAATAGCACGCCTTTTCCGCATCCAGGTAAAATTTCTGCGAATAGGTGCCGTCGCCGTTTTCTACAACTTCGTCCCAGCTTACGACCGTTTCGCTGTTTAAAATATATACGGTCATCTCCGTGGAGTATTCGCCGTAAGTGAACAGGTACTTTTCCCTGTCGTAATAGGTCACGCCCTCGCCCCATTCGGCGGTGGTGCCCGTGGTGTCTTCGTCCACCGCGCCCACGGAGGTGCGCATATAGACGCCGGCGCCCTTGCCGTCTTTGCCGCCTTCCGGCACAAAACACGACTGCGTGCCTTCGCTTATTATGCCATACGTAAAATCGGACGAAAGCATTATTCCGTCCTTGTAGTCCTTATATGAGTCGGTGTACTGCGGCACGGGGAAGATGTTCGCCGTGGACTGCGTATTGGATTCCGAATGATAGAACGCCTGATTGTCGAGCACGTATGCAAGATAGCCGAGCGTATCTATGCCGTCCGACCTGAGCTGTGAATAAGTAGCCCCGTCGGGCAGCGCCTTCCTGTAGCTCACGGTATTTTCCGGGCGGATTATCTCCTTTTCCCCCGTGAGCAGCGAATTGAGCCACCATATACAGACCACGCCGCCCAGCGCGACGGCGGCGCCGAGTATGCAGCAGAGTATTATTTTTAATTTGTTGTAACTTTTTCTTAACCTGACCATTTATTCACCGAAAAATTATTTTACCAAAGTAATTTTGCACGCGCGCCGTTACGGCACGCCGCACACATACAATATTATATATAGCAATGACTTTTATGTCAAATGAATATGACACATTGTAATAGCAATATATTACAAATTGCTCCGATATATTATGACAAAATACGACCCAACATGCCATTCTTTTGCCGCGCGGGCGGGTATATAATGCAACAAAAAGGACGGGCGGCGCGCCTTATGGCGCGCCGCAAATAAAAAGATGGCTCAAAAAATATTCATAAAACAGTCAAAGGGCGGCGCGGGCGCCACTACCGTCGCAGCAGGGCTGGGCTTTGCGCTGGCATGCGCGGGGGAACGCACGCTGATAGTTGACGGAGACAGCGCCTGTGCCTGCGCGCTGAACGTATGCGGCTGCGCCGAATTGCAGGTATTCACCTTGGCCGACTACAAAAACGGCACATGCAGGGCAAAACAGGCTATGGTGCAGCACCCTAAATACAAAAACCTTTATATAATGCCCACGCTCGGCTGCGGTGACGGATGCGCCGCCGAGAGCGCCGTGCGCGAGACGGAGGGACTGTTTGACTACGTGCTGTGCGACAACGTCGCATCAAAGGCATGCGACAGGGCGGTGCTCGTGACCGAGCCCTACTCCCCTTGCATAAAGGCGGCGTACCACGCGGCGGGAATATTGAAGGACAGTTCCCGCCTTGCGGGCGTGATAGTCAACAAGGTGAACGGCGGGCTGATATTGGACGGCAGCATCCCCTACCCCGAAGACATCGCCGCCACGCTTAATACGACGCTCCTGGGCGTACTGCCGGAAGACCTTGACCTTACGATAGGCATATGGCGGCAGTACAGCATGAAATATTTTAAGATAGCGGCGCAGTCGCTGCGCGGAAAGAGCGTAAAGATACCCTACCTTGAAAACGCCTATTCGGGCGCGGGAGGGTATTTCAGGCGCAAGCTGAGGGAAAAGATATGAAAAAGCGGATGCCTGCAGCCATAGAGCGGCAGATAATGACGGAGGCGGAACGCGACCTTTTAAAGCGCGACATGATGCGCGTCGCCGAAGAATACTTTGAAACGGACGGCGAGCCCGACGTGGATATAACGTGCACGCAGAACGGGTATTCCGTGTGCCTTGTGTTCGGCGCGCGCAGGATAAAGTATATAAAGACCATTTAAAGTTAAAGCGGGGCTGTGCCGCATGCGCGTCACAGCCCCGTGCTGCTGTTTTTTAAATTGAACGGCACATATGCCCGTTTTACATACCTATGCCGCAGCGCCGAATATCATTCCCACGGCGGTTTCAAGCTCCTTTCCGTCGCCGCGTAAAGGCATTGGAGAGGGCACGGTGTTGCACCCGTCCGCCGAAGACAGCCCCCTGCCGTGTATCGTGGTGCCGTCCGGCCAGTAGATCTGCGCGGTGGTGAGTTTGAGCGCCTCCCCCGTGACGGGATTTAAAAACGTAGACTGCATTATGCCCTTGCCGTACGTCTTGCCGCTTTTGAGCTGTTCGGCGGTGAGCCCCACGGCGTCCATGTAATCCCGGGTATATTCGGAAATATAGATATCGCCGTATTCAAGCACGCCATAGCTCACAAGGCAACCGATGAGCGCTTCCGAGGCGCTTGCCGTGTTGGAGTTTGCAAGGACGTAGACGTCCGCATCCTTTGACACCGTAGGCTGAGGGGACGCAGCCTCTATGCGATAAACTTCCCTTTTGCCGTTTTTATAGCGCGCCTCCATGGCGACGGAACCGCCGTCGCACCCTTCAAAGCAGGCGGCTATGCGCTGCATCACCTTTACGAACCCGCCGCCGTCGCTCCTTAAATCGAGGATGAGCGAAGTGCACCCCTCTTCGTTGAACTTTTCCACGGCGGAACAGAACTGCGCGGGCGCGTCGCCGTAGAACTGCGAGAGCGATATATACGCGGCGCCGTCGGGCAAGTAATCTATACGATCTTCACTTGTTTCGGTGATGTCGAGCGCGTCGTCCCCCGTAAAAGTCCAGGCGCTCTCGTTTGTGGCAAGAAAGACATAACTTTCCGTGTAAGCCGCCTTTTGCACCGTACAGCTCTTGCCGGACGCGCAGTTGAAGACGACTTCTTCCCCCTCGCCGACCGAATCGGCGAACGAGGAGAAATCGGAGAGCGAAGAAAAGGTGTACTGTTGCCCTCCCCTGCCGCAGGAGCTTATCACGTCGCCCGAACGAAGACCGGCAGCAAAGGCGGGCGAATTGCCCACCGCCTCCGCCACCACCAGCCCCGTACCGGGGATGAAGGTCGCCGAGATGCCGAAGCCGCTCTTGTTGCCCGCATTTGAATTTTGCAGGGCGGCGTATTCCTCCGGCGTGTAATAGGCGGAGTAGATATCGAGGTACTGTTCGACGAGGGCGTCCGCAGCCACTTCGTCGGCGTTATCAATGTCCACGTCGAGGTAATAATTTTCCTTAATTATATTGAGCACCCAGTCGTACGTGCTGCCGCCGAGCGCCCCGCGCGTGAAAAAGCCCGCAAAAAACACGCCTGCGAGCACGGCGAGCACGCCCAACGCCGCGGCTACGGTGAGCAGTATTTTTTTTGTGCGCGGTTTGATCACTTGTTCACCCCGTGCCCGCGGGTATAGACTGCATACAGAATGCCGAACGCGGACGCATTGTAAAAGTCGCGTATGTCGAGCCCCGTCATCTTTTTTATCTTATCCAGGCGGTACATCATGGTGTTCCTGTGCATGTACAGAGCGCGCGCCGCAGCCGAAATGTTAAGGCTGCACTCTATAAAACATTCCGCGGTGCGCATGAGTTCGGCGTCGCAGAACACTTTTTTCAGTCCCTTTGTGTCGCAAAAAGAGGCTATCTTTTCCGCCTGCTTTTCCGAAAGGCTGGCGGCAGCGTCGTCAAGGACGCCGGAGAGCGCGGCCTCCTGCCGCACGTTGCGTTTTTCTTCCATAAAAATTTTCTCCCGGATATTTTTTTCTTCGGGCACCGCCCGACTGTATTTATTTACATAAAAATTACATACTATATTCTGCCGGGGAACACAGCGTCTGCCCCATTCCCGCCTTTATTATACTACACAATCGCGCCGCAAGCAACGCGCCCGAAGAAATATATGAGAAAAAGTGCTGAAATCGGCGTGAATTTTTTTTCATATATAAATAATGTACACATTTAATGTACACATTTTTTCGCCGTTGATACGGCGAGGCGGCAAAAACCCGCCGTCGTAAAACCGGCAAGGCGGCATAAAATTAACGCGCCGTGGTAATTTATAGCACCGCCGGCAGAGCGCGATATACAAAACAAAATCAAAAAATGAAATTTTTTTACTTTTTAATGTTTGATTTGCCCTTGACATAGCGCTCATTTTGTATTAGAATATATTATAGACAATGAGTGGCGCAAGGATACGCCGCCGTTGCCCGCCCGCCGGAAAAAGCGGGACGGGGAATTCTTGATAAGGACAAAACAATACTGACGGAGATTTTATTATGAGTACGAAAAATCAAAGCAAAAAGTATTTATCTGTAGTAACGTACTGCATAGCGCTTGTGTGCCTGCTCCTGGGCTTCTTCCTTCCCGTGTTCAACGGCAAGGAAATGCTCTTTATGGCACTTCCCGACGCGTTCTGCAATACATTCCACATCAGCGGCAACGAGCTCGGCGACGCGCTTTCGCGCACCTACCCCGTTCTGTTCAAGGGCATGGATAACCCCGTTGACTTTATGGCGCTGATAATCACCCTGTACGGCATAATAACCGCGGTAGGCGTGATACTGCTCATACCCGTCCTTGCTTCCAAATCCACGAAGAAGACGGCAAACGTGTGCGCGTACATCGTTGAGACCGTTGCCGGCGTCATCCTGCTTGCGTTCACCGTGATGGAGATAGAACTCTACATCAGCACGATAGCAGCCAACGCACAGGCGGATTTCAACTGGGACTACGGCGTTATAGGCATAGCCTTCGGCGGAACGATGCTGATGCTCATAATACAGTCTCTCGGCTATAAAAAGGGTTCGGGTTTTGCAAAACTCGTCTCCTTCATACTCGGCGCTGCGGGCGTCCTCTGCCTGTTCGCCATTCCCACGCTGTTCGAGCTTAAAAGCCAGGCAGTGTTCGACGATAAGCTGTGGATAACCCTGTTTGCAAGCTACGACGGCATCACGCCGCTCATGCTCCTCCTTCAGAACGGGCTCAGCAACGAAGTGCTCACGTTCATCTTTGCAAGCACCGACATAATCGCAAAAGTTGCGTTCGTTGCCATAGGCTGCGTAGTGCTCATGACGATCGTCAACGCCGCACTCGACATAATGGCGATAGGCGCAAGCTCCAAGAAGGGCACGCTTGCGGTAGACGTGATCCGCTACCTTATCCAGGCACTCCTTATAATACTTGCGGTAATAATGATATTCGTGCTCGACGACAAGGGCATCAGGCCCGGCCTGTTGATGTATGTACTGCTCGGCATATCCGTGATACAGCTCGTAATCGCATCCATAAGGTGCGCGGTATATCAGCCCGTGATCAGCACGGAGAGCAATGCCGAAGT
>CALVPV010000071.1 GCA_944353935.1 uncultured Clostridia bacterium
GCGCAAGCCGAAAAAATTTGTGAATTTATTTTTGTGGGAGAACGTGTTAAATCTATCTGCAATGGCACGCTTCGCTAACACCACATAGGAGGACTTTTATTTATGGCAAAAAAGATCACCGCTGTAGTAAAGTTGCAGCTTCCTGCCGGCAAGGCCACCCCTGCGCCCCCCGTAGGTTCCACCCTCGGCCCTCACGGCATCAACATTCCCGGTTTCACCAAGGAATTCAACGCCAAGACTGCCGATAAGGCAGGCCTTATCATTCCCTGCGTCGTAACCATCTATCAGGACAGAAGTTTCACCTTCATTCTCAAAACGCCGCCTACGCCCGTGCTCGTTAAAAAGGCACTCGGCATAGATACCGCCAGCGCCCGTCCCAACAGGGACAAGGTGGGCAAGCTCACCAAGGCTCAGGTAGAAGAGATCGCAAAGACCAAGCTGCCCGATCTGAACTGCTCCACTTTGGAAGCGGCAATCAGCATGGTAAAGGGCACCGCGCGCTCTATGGGCGTCACCGTAGAAGAGTAAAGCGCGTTTTGTGAACATGTGGGAGAGGGGATAATTTATTCCCGAAAGTCGAACCCCTCGAAAATACCACACGGAGGATTATAAATAATGAAAGTTGGCAAGAAGTACGCTGAAAGCGTTAAATCTTACGATCATTCCAAGGCTTATGACGCCGCAGAGGCCGTAAACCTTACCCTTTCCACCGCCAAGGCAAAGTTTGATGAGACCATCGAACTTCACGTTCGCCTCGGCGTAGACCCCCGCCAGGCAGACCAGCAGGTGCGCGGCGTTCTCGTCCTTCCCAACGGCACCGGTAAGACCAAGAAAGTGCTCGTTATAGCAAAGGGCGAAAGGGCGGACGCGGCTACGGCTGCGGGCGCGGACATCGTCGGCGCTGAAGAACTCATCCAAAAGATCCAGTCGGAAAACTGGTTTGACTTCGACGTAATGATAACCACCCCCGACATGATGGGCGTTGTAGGCCGCATCGGCCGCCTGCTCGGCCCCAAGGGCTTGATGCCCAACCCCAAGTCCGGCACCGTTACCATGGACGTTGCCAAGGCTGTAAAGGAAGTTAAGGCAGGTAAAGTTGAATACCGCCTCGACAAGACCGCCATCATACACTGCCCCATAGGCAAAAAGTCCTTCGGTGCGGAAAAGATCACCGAAAACTTCAACGCCCTCATGGATGCCATAGTAAAGGCTAAGCCCTCGGCTGCAAAGGGTCAGTACATCAAGAGCGTGACTCTCACCTCTACGATGGGCCCCGGTGTAAGGGTCAACTACAACAAGGGCTAATAAAAACTTCATATAAGCGTCGCATAACTTTGTTGCGCTGCGGCAACTTTCGGTCACTTACCCCTAAGTAAGCTCCCTCAAGTTTTCCTCGCGCGCCGCGTTCTGCTCGCTTCTATAAAGTTTTTGCTTACAATGTAACAGAAGATTTAACGGCGGGAGTAAATCCCGCCTTATCTTTTTTCGGCATGATTTGTTTGGAACAGGTCTAAGTAAGCTCCTTCACGACTTCCGCACGCTCCTCGTACTGCTCGTAACTACGGGGTTATTATGTGCGGTGTATGGTGGGGATATATTGCTCGCTTCTCTGAAGTTTTGATGAGCGAATTATAATAAGGCAGAATCAATAAAAGGCAAGCCGTTCGGCTTGCCTTTTTCTATGCCTATTCACCCCTTGACAAACGGGTGGGCATGCCTTAAACTTAAATAGTAAACAATAATGGGGCAGAAAATTATGAGCCTAATATGGTTTCTGGGCACCACAAGGCCGCTCGCGCACACCGAATATAAATTCAACGACGTCATTCCCGATATGTACGAGGACGGCATGTTGTATAACGACGGCATACGCTTTGAGGGCAATCTGTGGCCGGACGCGGTCGCCACGGGCGTGCGCAAAATATTAAAAGGGTGCCACATATATGCCATCCAAACTACTCTGGGGCTGGACTACGAGGCGCGCTACAGGCAGGCTTACAGTTTTAAGACTGCCGAAAACATGATAAAAATGCTCAATTGGCTCAAGGACTTTATCTCCGCGCAGATAAAAAAAGGCAGCGAGGTATACCTCATCAAATTGTGGCAGGGAAGGGAATTTTCGCCCAAAGAGGTGAAGAGGGAGGAAGTTCATACAAACGCCTGGTTTATATCGGGTGACGGCGACATAATCTTTGAATACGGCACGCTGTACGGGTTCGCTTAATAAAACGCAACTCGCATTTTACAAAGCGCAACCGCAAGTCTATTGTAAAACAAATCGGCAAACTGTATAATTTTATCGCAAATATTCAAGGAGAATATGAAATGACTATCGGTCAGAAAATTTACGAACTCAGAAAGAACGCCCGCATTACGCAGGAACAGTTCGCCGAAAAACTCGATGTATCCCGCCAGGCCGTTTCAAAATGGGAGTCGGACGCGGCGTACCCCGAAACGGATAAACTGATAAAGATCGCCGAACTCTTCGGCGTGAGCTGCGACTACCTTTTAAAGGACGGAGCCGAGGCGGAGAACGGTGTGCTTTCCAGGCGTCGCCGCGCCCTTTTTTCAATGCTCATAACATTTGCCTTGGCGTGCTGCATTGTGGGCTATGTAGTTGCGATTATCTGTTATTACTGCATAGATATGCGCGAATCGTCGCTCATAGGCCTCGGCGTGTTGGCGGCATTTCTCCTTGCCGCGTTTATTTTATGGCAGGTGGGCAGGTACCGCTTTTTGAACGAGTGCGACTATTCCGAGGCAGATAAAGCGCACCTTGCAAAAATGACAAAGGCGTGGTACTATGCCTCAATCATTGCACTTTTTTGCTATATGCCGACAATTTTCCTGTATAATATTATCAATGTTTTGGGCATTGATATAGCGCCGGACATTCGCGGCGATGCTGTTTTGCGCATCGATTATGTTGCGCGCAGAATGACGGCGGTTGAATTTATTCTTACTTTCATATCGTATGGCGGTGTAGGGTGTGCGCTTGCACGGTTCGTTGAGATGCTTTGCAATTTCAGATCTCGCGCCTTCACGGAGACCGATATGGCCGACAGCGCGATTGTTTTGGCCATATCCGCATTTGCCTCCGTCTGTCTGACAGTAGGCATATATTGGCTGGACGGCGATGTAAACGAGCTGAATAAAATCACAGATTTCAAATATTATACGGGTATAATGGTTTCATTCGGCACGATTTTTCCCGCGGCAATAGCAGCGCACGCAATAGTTCACAAGGTATTTGACAGAACGCCGACGCCCCTTTTTGTTTTGCAGCTGTGTGCGTGTGCGCTATATGCCGCAGTTGTCCCGCTGGTATGCTCGCCTTGGTATATTGCGGCTTTAATAACGGGAGTTGCGTTTGCTGTAGCCGTGGCGGCGCTCATCGTGCTCAGTATTATGTATGTCGTGCGTAAAGCGTGCGGCATAGGAATGTTGCGCATGTGCCTGCCGATATATTTTGCAGCGGCAGTTCAAGTCATATACAGCGGGGCTACGCATTGGGGTACGGATGCGCTTGTTACAGTAATATGCCTGTCCGCGCTTGCGTTTTCGGTATCCGTTTTATATTTCATTTCTTTTGCATATAAAAGAAAACTCTTGGGCGACACAGATAAGTAAAGTTTGCCGTGCGCCCGCGCGCAAAATTTTGCGCGCGGGCGCTTTTTATAATTCAAAATTCAAAAATTTTTGTGTTACGGCACAAAAAATAATTGACAAACCTTTAATTATTCAATATAATATCAACGCAAAACAAAGATGCCGCAGACAGCAGGCGCGAAAATTTCGCTTAAATACCCTGCCGAGGTGTTAAGGTTTTAAAAAAGATCATTCCAAGAATCATTCTTTTTTATGTCCTTTGCGCCGCGCGGCGTAAAGGCTTTTTTAATTCTTAAAAGGAGGTACGCAGTTTGTCAGCTAATTTCGAAGCCAAGAAGCTGGTTGTCGAAGAGATAACCTCTAAGATCAAGGCGTCCAAGGCCGTTGTCTTTGTTGACTACAACAAGCTCACCGTTGCAGAAGTTTCCGAACTCAGGAACAAGTGCCGCGAAGCCGGTTGCGAATACAAAGTCTACAAAAACACGCTCGTAAGAAAGGCATTCAACGACATGGGCTATACCCAGTTCGATGAAACTTTGAACGGCCCCACGGCTATAGCTTTCAGCGCGGACGAAGTTACCGCCGCAAAGCTCATGACCAAGGCTGCAAAGGAACTCGACACAAAGATAGTCGTTAAGTGCGGTTTCGTGGACAACGCTTATGTTGACAAGAATGGTGTGCAGGCTCTCGCCTCCATGCCTTCCAGGGAAGAGCTCGTTGCAAAAATGCTCGGCTCTATGCAGGCGCCTCTCTCCAACTTTGCAGGCATACTCAACAACCTTGTTTCGGGTATCGTTCGCGTGCTTGCAAGGGTTGCGGAAAACAAGGCGTAAAACTTATCCGCCGCAGGCGGAAGAACACGGCTCCCGCGGCCGCAACAGCGGAAAGGCGCGCCCCCGCCGCAATAGGGCAATATTAAATAATTAAAAATCGGAGGATAATAAAATGGCAGATATCAATAAGTTTATCGACGAAATAAGCAACATGACCGTGCTTGAGCTCAACGAGCTCGTTAAGGCTCTTGAAGAGAAGTTCGGCGTTTCCGCAGCAGCTCCCGTAGCAGTAGCGGCAGCTCCCGCAGCAGGCGCAGCAGCAGCTCCCGCAGCTGAAGAAAAGACCGAATTCAACATCGTTCTTAAGGACGCAGGCGCCAAGAAGATCGACGTTATCAAGGCTGTACGCGGCTTCACCGGCCTCGGCCTTGTAGAAGCTAAGGCTGCAGTAGAAAAGGGCGGCGTGCTCAAAGAGAATGTTGCCAAGGAAGAAGCCGAAAAGATCATCGCAGAACTCAAGGCTGCCGGCGCAAACGCCGTTATGGAATAATTTTAAGAATTAAAAGCCAAAGAGCGGACAGGATGTACCTGCCCGCTCTTTTATATGCGGGCGGAAGTTTTTTGCCGGGGGCATAGAACTTGTTGAAAAAAATGAAACGTGCAAAAACCCACCGTTGCGCCCGTGCGGTCGCGCCACCTCCCTTTAAAAAGGGAGGCAAGGGGATAATTGCCCCTTACGACCCTATACCTTGTCCCCCTTTTGCAAAGGGTTTTTTTACTATCTTGTCCCCCTTTTGATAAAGGGGGAAGGCAGGGGGTTAGAAAAATGAGGTGGGTGCGCGCAAACGTCGGTGCGCGAACGGCGGCTCCGCGAGCGTAGCATTGCCCTGCCGAGACTCCCGTAGGGAAACGGCAGATGCGCCGTCGTTACCTCAATGGCGGCGAGACGACCACTCTCCCAACACTTGTCCCCCTTTTGTAAAGGGGGAATTAAAGGGGGTTAGAAACCCTCAGACAAGTTGTCGCTATAGCTCCAACTTGCCAGCTCCCTTTAAAAAGGGCGCCACGGTATGCGGTGCAATTTAATATATATCCCACCTTGGCGGACTCATAATAATCGTCCGCCCGTCCTCCCTTTAGCAAGGGAGGCACAATTGTGGAATATCCCTTTAAAAAGTGTGCGGCGGCGGGCCGTCGGGTAAATTAAACCCGCCCATGCGGCGGCGGATTGACGTGCGATTTTGCAATTTAGGTGGCAAAGCGGTGAAAATTGCTCGCCCGCGGCATAAATTGCTTGACTGCCTTGCCAAAATTAAGTAAAATACAATAGTATCAGTAAAATTCAAAAAAGATATCACTATCTTTTAAGGCGGCATATATGTCATTCAAAAGGTTAAAGCGTGCAATGATAGGCGTGGCTGCGGCTGCTGCCATAGGTGTCTCTGCGGCACTTTCCGGCTGCACCATTGCAACGGCACATCCCCGCGCGCGCATCACTGTTGAATTCAATAACCAGGAGTACACGATGGAGTACACCCTTTACAGGAACATGTATCCCCAGACCGTGCGCCATTTTATAGAGCTTGCCGAGGCGGGCTTCTATAATAATACCATAATCCACGACTATACCTCCAACGACTTCTACGGCGGCGGCTATGGGTATGATGCCGAAGCGTATTCAGCGGCAGTGGAAGACGGTACCATGGACGACTACTTTGACGATAAAGACTATTATAAAGAGGATGACTACAACGGGCTCGTCAAGGACGGTAAACTCACCGCTTCCGTATACAGGGACAACGGCTACACCTACGACAAGAACGGCATAATGGTGTGGAACGAGGGCGAGGCGCTCTCTACCCTGTACGGCGAGTTCAAAAATAACGGCCATGAGGTGGAAAACGGCCAGCGCGGCGCAGAGTACGGCTCTTTAAAGATGTACTATAACGAAAAGGTCATAGAAGACACCGCGGCTGCACAGGTGCTCGTAAAGACGGGCGGCGGCCAGATGCTCACGCGCAGCTACGAATACAACAGCGCCACCAGCCTGTTTGCGCTCCAGGTGGGCAACAGCTCTTCGCTCTCCACTTCAAACTATACCACGTTCGCATACCTTTCAGATGAGGATGCGGAAAACGTCCTCGATGACCTTCTTGACGCAATCGACGACTATATAGACGAAGAGTACAATTCCGACAGCGACTTTACCGTATCCGTCACCGCCACCATAGACAGGTTTGAAGAGGTCGGCGAACAGGCCACGGAAGAAAAGTATTCCGTGCCGGAAGTTCCCATAATAATCAAGTCGGTAAAGATCACAAGGTACTGAGCTTTATCCTTATAACAAAGACCCGAAGGGCGGCATTTTTGCCGCCCTTTTTGCATGCAAAATTCTGCCCTGTTTTAAATCGGTAAAAAATATGGCGCAATTTAAAATATATCCCACCTTGGCGGCCTCACAAATATTCGTCCGCCCGTCCTCCCTTTGGCAAGGGAGGCACAATTGCGGAACGTTACTACATATAACCCACCGACGCGGCAATTATGCCGCGCCACCTCCCTTTAAAAAGGGAGG
>CALVPV010000072.1 GCA_944353935.1 uncultured Clostridia bacterium
AAAGGGGGATAGACATAAGAATATGGATGGGTAGTAAAAGGTGTGTGATAATTTATAGTAAAAACCCACCGGCGCAGCAAAATATGCCGCGCCACCTCCCTTTAAAAAGGGAGGCAAGATATAATTGCCCTTTGGCAAGGGAGGTGCAATTGCTGCGGAATACAAAGCAAAAATTTGTTGCCGCGGCGGCGCTGCAAAACGTACATGCGTCAGTCCTGTTGGCATACGGGTAAAATGTTGGCTATCTTGCCGTCCTTCATTTCGGCGGCAAAATACTTTATGTCGTACAGCCTGCCCTGCCTGCGGTACACCAGCCCTGCCGTCCGCTCGCCGTATTTTTGGCAGATATAGCCGTCGGGCGGGATGACGGCAACAAATTCGCCAAGGTAGCCTTTTAGCGCGTCCGCGTGGCCTGAAATGCCGTCGTCGAGCATCGTCGTACAATCGGCGCCGTGCAGCACGCCCTCAAAAAAAGCTATGTGTTCGGTGCCATCCGCGGGGGCCCGAGTGGCTGCCACGGTGCGGCGGCACTCCTTGAACGTGCCTTCCGCAGCCTCAAACGTGAGCGTGGCTTTGAGCCCCGCGCACCCGCCGAGCGGAACGGTGACGGCGATATCGGCGCCGCATTCGTAGTTTTCCGCCCTGCCGCAAAAGAACATGTCGGCGCCGCATAAAAGCGCCAGCCTGTCGCCCGCGCTTATGGCGGCTATCGTATTTCCGGCGGCGTCGCATACGGCTATCTTTGCATCGCGGAAGTGCGGGGGCAGGGGCATCACCGCGCAGTCGGCGCCGTCCGCCGCGACGAATATCCCGCCCTGGCGGAACACCGTCACCAGGCTGCCGCCCGCCCTTTTTTGCGCGAGCACGGATATCCCGTCCGATTTTTCTTTAAATTCATCCGCATATATGTAGCGGGCATGCTCCGCCACCGCCACGGCGGCATAGTCGTGCGGATGTTCAAAAAAGTCTTTGTCTATGAAAAAATTGAGCGGCTGCCTGTTGCCGCCCGGCACGAGCTCCGCCAATATCCCGCGGCGTTCGTCAAGTTCGGCAAACTGTTCAAACATGTCGCACGTTCCGGCATATTCCCCGTCCAATTTCAGCGCCGCCCGTTCGCAGCTCAAAAAATATACGCGCATTTTTTATCCTTCATATTTTTCCTTTCTTTATATTTTAACGTATCAAATGCCGTTTTTATGTCAATACAAAGCGTGAAAAAAACTTTTTGCGCGCCTGCGGGCGCACAAGGTTTTACGGAGGTTTTATGAACAAGATCAACGGCTATACGCAGGAAGAGGCGCGCGCCTTTGTGCAATACATGTACACGGGCAAGCGCGCGGGCAGGACGCTGTCTGCCCTGTTTGAAGGCTATGCAAAAAAGACCGGCAGGGCAAAGGGCAGCGTGCGCAACTATTACTACGCGCTGCTCCGCAGTACAAACAACAAGGAGGTGCGCAAACTGCTGCGCGGGACAGACCTCAGGGCGGAGCCAGTGCGGGCATTTTCCGACGAAGAGACGGACAGGATATTGCGCGCCATACTTACGGAAAAGAGCAAGGGCATATCCGTGCGCCGCGCCGTTTTGAACCTTGCCGGCGGGGACGACAAGCTGATGCTGCGCTACCAGAACAAGTACCGCAACGTGCTCTGCAAACAGCCCGCCCGCATACAGAAGATGATGGACGAATGCGGAATGGGGGAGGAGGCGCGCCGCCGCGTGGAACGCGAGATAGACGGGTTGTATGACAGGCTCGCAAAGTCGCTGAAGGAGGAAAACGCCCGCCTGCAGGACAGGGTGCGCCGCCTTTCGGATGAAAACGCCCTGCTCAGGCAGCAGCTCAAAAATTTACAGCAATGACGCGCCCTTTGGCAGCCCGTATAACTTCCGCCACGCGGCGCATACTGTCATTAAAGGGCGTTGTCTGCGGCATATATGCCGCCTGATCGGCATGCCGCGCCCTTTAAGGAGAGAACTGTGAAAGAATTTATTACCGGGCTCGCCTTGGGAATGGCGGGCGGCGCAGTCATCGTTGCCAACAGCTGCAGGCTCAGGCAGATGATAAAAAAGAACCAGGAGGAGCTCATTGAAAAGGCGGAAAACTATATAGACGAACAGCTTGAAAAGGGCTCTGCAAAGCAGCCGGCAAAGTCCGGCAAAGCCGAATGACTTTTGCGCTCGGGCGCCGCGGCGGTATGCCGCGGCGCCCTTTCCGTTACGGCGCCGTGATCGCGGAGAACGTAAAAATGCGGACGGGCAATTTTATTCAATTGCTTGAAATATGCCCGTATATGTGGTATACTGTAAGGGATTAGTACGAACCCGATTTAAAGGCGGGTTAGGTTTATTCCTTTACGGTATACGGAGCATAAGTCAACATTGGATAGATACATAGCTTTCGATATAGGCGACAGGCGCATAGGCGTGGCGGTCTCCGACCCGTTCAACACCTACGCGCTCCCCTCGCAGACATACGTGCGCACCGGCTTTAAAAGCGACATACCGGCGCTGCTCGCGCTCATAAGGGAAAAGGGCGCAACGCGCGTCGTGTGCGGCCTTCCGCTCAATGCGGACGGCACGCCGTCCGAACAGACGGAAAAGACGGAGCGCTTCATCCGCGCGCTCGAAGAGGCTTCGGGCATGGATATCGTGCGCGAAGACGAAAGGTACACCTCGCTTGCCGCGCACGAACAGCTCTACGAGGGCGGGAAGCGCGCAAAGGAACACAAAAAATACGTGGACGCGCTCGCCGCGGCGAGCATACTCGACGCATTTCTTTCAAAACTCAAAAAACAAGGAGATAAGCAATGAGCGAAGAAAAATTTGACGGCCTCACCGATGAAGAAGCGCTCCCCGCCGAAGACGGCGAAGAGGGCGATATAATAGAGCTCATAGACGAAGAGGAGAACGTCGTGCGCTTTAAACTGCTGGACGTCACCGAATACAAGGGCAACAAGTATACCCTTCTGCTTGCGGCGGAACCCAACGAGGACGTTGCAGAAGACGAGGTGGTCATCTTCCGCCTCAACGAAGAGGAAGAGGTGCTCGAACCGATAGAGGACGACGGGCTCTTGCAGGAGGTGTTCGACTTCTACCAGCAGGAGGCCGAAGAGGAAGAAGGGGACAACTGAACGTTTTTTTGCGGTCGGTCTGCCGCGCTTTAAAGGCGCGGCGTTCGGCTGTGCCGTAAAAAGGGGCGTACATATGCCGCGGGCAACCCGCCTGCGGCGCGGCAAACGGTAAACAAAGGGCTGCGCGGCAAATCTGCCGCGCAGCCCTTTCCGGGATTGTGATACTATTCGTATTCCCGTATTACACAAGGTAAAAATCGTCGCCCGCCTTTATGACGTTGACCTTTTGCGCCTCTTCGCCGAGCACTATTTTAAGCGCCGGCTTTTCGTTTGCCTTCCCCTCAAACTCTATCGTAAGGGTGGCGGGGGAAACTTCCGTTATGTGATACACGTGCCTGTCGTTGTTCCGCTTTATAAGGCAGCCGGGCTTGATGTTTTCATCCGTGCCGTACATCAGGATGTACTTCTCTTCGCCGTCAAGGTGCTCTTCGGCGGATATTTCCGGGCTGGGGGAAAGCAGCCCCGTCCCCGTGAATACCTTGTATGCTATGTTCTTCTTTGCAAAATCGGACGCAAGGCGGGAATCATACGCCGCGTCGTCTATCTTTTTGCCTATCTTTTTAAAAAAGCCGGAGATCTTTCCCTCCTTCTTTTCTTCGCCTGCGCCTTCGCCTTCGGCTGTCTTGTTTTCTTCCTGCATATGACGTCCTCCTTAAAAAAGTTTGCATATTTCTATTATATTTATACACCCGCCCGCGGCGTGCAAAACGCCGGGCTCTTCTTTTTATTTTCCGCGCTTCGCCGCGCGGGGCATATTTTTATGCGCAATGTGGCGGCAGCGTGCTCAAAATCGCTTGCGCGCAAAAAAAATTTATGCTAAAATAACAAGGCTATAAAAATTCGCACCCGCAGGGCTCGCGCTCCGTGGCCGTAAAATTTTTCAATGCGGCCGTAAGCGCACGCGCAAAAAGCGCACCGTCAAGCGCCGGCGGGGAGGTAAAACGGAGGAATTTTAATATGGCAGTAATCACAATGAAGCAGCTTTTGGAAGCAGGCGTTCATTTCGGCCACCAGACGAGAAAGTGGAACCCCAAAATGAGCCGCTACATCTACGCTGCGCGCAACGACATTCACATCATCGACCTTCAGCTCACCGTAAACCTTATAGAAAAGGCTTACAACTACGTTGTAGAGAGCGTAAAGGAAGGCAAGACCGTGCTCTTTGTGGGCACCAAGAAGCAGGCGCAGGAGGCCATCAGGGAAGAGGCGGAGCGCTGCGGGCAGTACTACGTCAACTCCCGCTGGCTGGGCGGCACGCTCACCAACTTCAAGACCATCCGTTCGCGCATCGATCGCATGACCAAGCTGGAAAAGATGGAGGAAAGCGGCGAATTTGACCTTCTTCCCAAAAAGGAAGTGGCAAAGCTCAAGGAAGAGATGGGCAAGCTGCAGACCAACCTCAACGGCATACGCAACATGAACAAGCTCCCCGGCATAATGTTCGTGGTAGACCCTCATAACGAGGATATCGCCGTAGCCGAAGCACGCAAGCTGAACATCCCCATCGTCGCCATCACAGATACCAACTGCGATCCCGACCTTATAGACTATGTCATCCCCGGCAACGACGACGCGATCAGGGCGATAAAGCTCATATCCTCCGTCATCGCAAACGCCGTGATAGAAGCTAACCAGGGCGAAACTCCCGCGGAAGAGGGCGCTGCAGAAGAAGAGCAGCCCGCAGCCGAAGAAGAGGCTCCCGCTCAGGAAGATGCAGAATAAATTAAAAGAGGGTTAAATCTATGGCATTCACAGCAAAAGACGTTATGAATCTCCGCGAAAAGAGCGGCGCCGGTATGCTCGACTGCAAAAAGGCTTTGCAGGATGCTGACGGCGATATGGAAAAGGCTGCAGAGCTCCTGCGCGAACGCGGCATAGCCAAGGCAGTCAAAAAGGAAGGCAGGATAGCGGCAGAGGGCGTTGTCGGCGCGTATGTCAGCGGCAACACGGGCGTCCTTCTTGAAATAAACTGCGAATCCGACTTCGTCTCCAAGGGCGACAAGTTCCACGGCATCGTGGACGCCGTTGCAAAGGTGGTTGCGGAAAACAAGCCCGCAGACGTGGAAGCGCTCAATGCCTGCCCCATGGAAGGCGGCACGGTAAAGGACTTCATCACCTCTCAGACGGCAGTCATAGGCGAAAAGATATCCATCCGCAGGTTTGAAATATTTGAAACCTCCGGCAAGATAGAGACCTACATCCACATGGGCGGCAAGGTGGGCGTCATGGTGGACGCCATAGACGTAAAGGACGGCGCCGAAGAGACCCTTCACGACGTTGCCCTGCAGATAGCGGCATCCCGCCCTTCGTACGTCACCAAGGAAGAAGTTCCCGCCGAAGTGCTTGAAAAGGAGAAGGAGATACTGCTCGTTCAGATGCAGAACGACGAAAAGAATGCCAAGAAGCCCAAGGAGATACTTGAAAAGATAGTAATGGGCAAGCTCGGCAAATTCTATTCGGAAAACTGCCTGCTCCTTCAGCCCTTCGTAAAGGACGATTCCAAGACCGTGGGCGAAGTTATAGGCAACAAGTTCAAGGTGGAAAAGTTCGTCCGCTATGAAATGGGCGAAGGCCTTGAAAAGAAGAGCGAAGACCTTTCCGAAGAAGTGGCAAAACAGGTTGCCGCAATGAAGAAGTAATACCATATTTTGCATATATTTCGGCGCGGAAATCTCCGCGCCGATTTTTACATGGCGCACTTTGCACAAAAATATGCGCGTTTTACGGCGCGCGCGTGCGGCGAGCCGCAAAAAAAGCTGTTTTTTGTTGTATTTTTTTGTGCGCGGTGCTATAATCTATATTACAAAAAGGTTTTCTCCGCTTAAGGAGCAGAGCGATAAAGTGAACAGCGACATAAAACAGGTAAAACTTGAAAGCGTCTTCAAGGACGCATATATAGACAGGTACCGCCGCCTGGGCTATACGCTTATCGGCGATACGGAGAGCACGGAGGGCGGCGTGCCTTACAGCGTGCTCATGTTCAGCCGCGACAGGTCTATGCCCGGCTACGACAGCCTCGTCAGGCTGGAGGCGGAAGTGGACGCCCTGTGCATAAAGGCCAAGGAGGCGTCGGGCGCGCCCGATGCATGCAGGTCAAAGCGCAAGGCCGTGCTCCTTTCGCTCCTGTGCGCGGGATTTGTGCTCATGGCGGCGGGCATGGCTCTCGTCGTCAGCGGGCTGCTCGTCACCCATCTGTACCTCGCCATCGGCGGATGGGTAGGTGCGGTCGCGGGAGCCGCGCTCGTGGTCGTGTGGAGCTGCCTGCGCGAAAGGTGGCGCATGCGCCGCATAGACGTTGCGGACGACGCCGCCCACCCCGGGTTCGGCGCGGACATATACAGCAGAAAGATAGAAGAGTGCCTTAAAGAGGCGGAAAAGATAGCGGCGCAGGCGCGCTGAACGCCGCCGTGCCGCCGTCCTTTTGCTTGCGGGGCATGCGGCGGACGTTACGTCCGCCTTTTTTATAAAATTTTTTGCGCGCGGGCAAAGTATTTTTACGTACTGTATTGTATTTTCCGCGCATATATGTTATAATCGACAGAGACGGCGCATGCGGCCGTCAACCGGAGGTATTTGATGCAACCGAAGTACAAAAGAGTGCTCATAAAACTTTCAGGCGAGGCGCTTGCGGGCAGCCGCGGGCACGGCTTGGACGAGGCGGTCATCGCCCGCGTGGTCGATCAGATAGTCGCCATAAAAAAGATGGGGGTGGAAGTCGCCCTCGTCATAGGCGGCGGCAACTTCTGGCGCGGCAGGCAGGGCACGCATATGGAGCGCACCACCGCCGACCAGATGGGCATGCT
>CALVPV010000073.1 GCA_944353935.1 uncultured Clostridia bacterium
GGTTATGCCCTGTTCGGGCAGGGTGACGGCGAGCAAGTTGTGCGTGCCGCCGTAGAGGTTTGCCGCCGCCACGACGTGGTCGCCGCAGCAGGCTATATTCTGTATGGCGTACGTTATGGCAGCCGAGCCGCTGGCAACAGCGAGCGCCGCAACGCCACCTTCGAGCGCGGCGACGCGCTTTTCCAGCACGTCCGTGGTGGGATTTTGCAGGCGGGTATATATGTTGCCCTCCTCTTTAAGGTCAAAGCGTGCCGCAGCCTGCGCGCTGTTTTCAAATACGTAGGACGTGGTCATGTATATGGGAACGGCGCGCGCCCCCGTAGCGGGGTCTGGCTGTTCCTGCCCGGCATGTATGGCAAGAGTTTCAAAGCGGTAGTTGTTTTTATCCATAAAAACGCCTCCTCAAGGCAAAACAAAATATAAAAAAAGCAGGCTGCGTCCTGTTGAACGCGCCCGCCGCAATCCTGACCGGCAGTAAGCAAAATTCAACGCACGACATTATTCCGCTATATATGTATACATATAGCGGCACATCGCGGTGTGTATTGAAATGGCTTTAACGGTTGAATTATTCACGGCGTTCCCCTGCAAAGCGCACACTGTGGGCGCGCAGCATTCTATATAACGATAATACCACCCGCGGGGCGCGCTTGTCAACGGTTTTAAACAATTTTTTCCCATTGAGGCAATTTACATAAGACGGGGCGCCGCGCAAAAACAGCGCGGCGCCCCGTCTTTTTAGAAAAAATTAAAACTTTTCCTGAAGTTTTGCCTGAAGTTCGTTCACGTCCGCGGCAGTCGCCTTGGGAACGCTTATAGAAACTTCCATATTGCCCATGTTGTAGGTGAGCTTCCAGCCGGTTTTGAGTTCTTTTACGGTATAGACCCAACCGCCGATCCGGATCTTGCCATCTTCGAGTACAGTAACGGGATAAGACATAATTTAGTTCTCCTTGATTATATTTTTGCGCCTTGCGGCGTAAATTGCACGATTAGTTGCGGCATATTACCGCGTGTTTTAGTCAAATTTTTCAAGAAAAGAGTGCTTTTTGCCGCCCGATTTATATTCGGGGAGGGTGTCGAGCTGAACATTGTGCAGACTCTTGAATATGCTCTTTTCCACATCGGGATTGCGCTGTTTGAGCTGTTTTACGAGCTCCTTCATCTCCGCGCGCACGGAACGCGCCTGGCCGCTTTCGGCAAGTTTTTGAGTAAAGCCGCACGCGCAGGCGATAAATTCCAGCCCGTTATATTCGCGCCAATGCTCTATATCCTCCTCCGAAATGCAGTACATCGGGCGGATGAGTTCCATTCCCTTAAAATTGTTGCTTTTAAGGCGGGGCATCATGCCCTGTATCTGGCCGCCGTAGAACATGCCCATGAGCGTCGTTTCTATGACGTCGCTGCGGTGGTGCCCCAGAGCTATCTTGTTGCAGCCGAGCTCTTCCGCCCGCGCATACAGGTAGCCGCGGCGCATTCGCGCGCACATATAGCAGGGCGAATCGCCGCCCACTATCTCCGCCGCCTCGAACACGTCCGATTTGAAAAACCTTACGGGCACGCCGAGAAGCGCGGCATTTGACTTTATCTTTTCAACGTTTTCACTGTTGTAGCCGGGATCCATGCAGATAAATTCCAGCCCGAATTCATAGTCGCTGTGCCTTTTGAGCTCCTGCATGAGCTTTGCGAGCAGCATGGAATCCTTGCCGCCCGATACGCACACGGCTATCCTGTCGCCCGGGGAAATGAGCCTGTATGCCCTGAGCGCTTCCAAAAAGGGCGCCCATATCGTCTTGCGGAACTTTGTGATTATGGAGCGTTCTACCCACGCCTTTTTATCGTCTTTTTCTATCATGGCGCCCTTAAAATGTTTAATAGTTACGGAATATATGCCGTTGATTTTTATTTTGCGCCGTCTTCGCCGGCGATGAGCCCGTCTATTGCCGCCTTTGCAAGCATAAGCCCTGCGGCTGCGGGTGCAAATACCGTAGACGCGGGGATATGCCGCGGCGACTGCCCGTCTTCCACCGTCACGCGGGCGGGTTGCTCGGTAGAAAACACCGCCTTCACGCCGCTTGCCACGCCCGCTTTTTTGAGCGCGGAGCGCACGGCGCGCGCCAACGGGCACACTGAGGTTTTAGAGATATCCGCCACCTTGAACAGGGTGATATCGCCCTTGTTGCCCGCCCCCATGCAGGAGACGACTTTCACGCCCGCACTGCGGCATGCGGTGATTATGAGCACCTTTGAAGCCACGGTGTCTATGGCGTCCAGCACGCAGTCGTAGGCGGAAAAATCGACGGAAGAGATATTGCCGGCATCTATGAACATATTAAAGGCGCGCACGTCCGCCGCGGGATTTATATCGCGCATGCGCTCGGCAGCGACCTCCGCCTTGTGCCTTCCTATCGTAGAGTGCAGCGCCACCGCCTGCCTGTTTATGTTTGAAAGGCTGACGACGTCGCCGTCGTAAAGGTCTATATGCCCCACGCCGCTGCGGGCAAGCGCTTCGGCACACCAGCCGCCGACGCCGCCGACGCCGAAGAGCGCGACCCTTGCATCGTAAAGTTTTTGCATGGCGCCTTCGCCCAAAAGGGCGGCAGAGCGCACAAATTCTTCATACATATATATATTATAAAAAATTAGCGCCCCACTGTCAACAAATGCGCAAAAAGCCCGCCGCCCGCGCTTTATTGTGCCGAATTTACAAACTGTGTACAAAATATTCTAATATTTAGTTTTGCGTTACGGGCATCTATACGTAAAAAAATTACGGTTTATTGCAGGGCAGGCATACGTGCGACGGGCGGCGGCGCCCCGAATGTATGCACCGCCGCCCGTAAAGCGTAAAAAATTTACTCGTGTATCTCTTCATCCTCATCCGGTTCGGGGAAGAGGGACTTATCGTACTCTATGCCGTTCTTGTCGTAGTAGTCCTTGATGGCGGCGCGTATCGCCTCTTCCGCGAGCACGGAGCAGTGCATCTTGTGCGCGGGGAGCCCGTCCAACGCCTCCGCCACCGCCTTGTTGGTAAGCTCCAGCGCCTGCGAAAGGGGTTTGCCCTTTATAAGTTCTGTCGCCATGGAGCTGGAGGCTATGGCGCTGCCGCACCCGAAGGTATTGAACTTTACGTCCTCTATCACGCCGTCCTTGATCTTAAGGTATATCTTCATTATGTCGCCGCAGCGGGCGTTGCCCACCTCGCCTATGCCGTCGGCATCGGGAATTTCGCCCACGTTGCGCGGGTTGCGGAAATGATCCATAACTTTTTCGCTGTAAAGTGCCATATGCTTTATTTTAACCTCTTTAAAAGCTGAATTTTATTTTTGCCGCGGCACGCGCCCTGCGCCGCGCGGTTTTGTCAAAGAAGATGCTTCTTTTCTCCGCGTTCGAGCTCCTTCCACACGGGCGACATGTTGCGGAGGTATGCGACCACTTCGGGGACTGCCTCTATTATCCTTTCAGCGTCCTCTTCGGTGTTGTATTCGCACAGGCTTATGCGCAGCGAGCCGTGAGCCACCTCGTGCGGGAGCCCTATAGCGAGCAGCACGTGCGAAGGATCGAGCGAACCGGACGTGCACGCCGAGCCCGACGAGGCGCATATGCCCCTGTCGTCCAGGTGAAGGAGAAGGCCTTCGCCCTCTATGCCCTCAAAACACATATTTATAGTGCCCGGAAGGCGATGTACCCGATCGCCGTTGAGGCGGGAATGAGGTATCTTTGTAAGGGCGGAAATTATTTTATCGCGCAGGGCGACGAGCTTTGCGGTATTGCCCGCCATGTTTGCGCACGCCTCCTTTAAGGCTGCCGCCATTGCGACAATTTCAGCCACGTTCTCCGTCCCCGCACGCCTGCCGCGCTCCTGCGCGCCGCCGTCTATAAAGGGCAGCAGCCTTACGCCCCTGCGGCAGTACAGCGCGCCTATGCCCTTGGGGCCGTGGAATTTGTGCGCCGACAGCGAGAGCATGTCTATATTCTGCTCCTTTACGTTCACGGGGATGTGCCCCACCGCCTGCACGGCATCGGTATGGAACGTAACGCCCGCCTCGCGGCAGACGGCGCCGATCTCCTTTACCGGCTGGACGGTGCCTATCTCGTTATTGGCGAACATGACCGTCACGAGGCAGGTATCGGGGCGGATGGCGGCCTTTACCTCCTCTGCCGCGACGATACCGTTGGAATGCACGTCCAGCAGCGTGACTTCAAAGCCCTCCTCCTTTTCCAGCTTTTTGAGCGTATGGAGCACGGCGTGATGTTCAAACGCCGTGGAAATTATATGTTTTTTGCCCTTGAGCGCGCCGATATGCGCGGCGGAGCGTATAGCCTGATTGTCGCTCTCGCTCCCGCAGGAGGTAAAGAATATCTCCGCGGGGTCGGCGCCGATACATGACGCCATGTCCGCACGGGCGGCTTCGAGCGCCTCTTTGGCGGCCTGACCGAGTTCGTACAACGAAGAGGGATTGCCGTAGCACGTATCCAGATACGGCAGCATCGCGGCAATCGCCGTTTTGCTCATCTTTGTGGTGGCGGCGTTGTCCGCATACACCTTATTTGAAAAGTCCAAACCTTACACCTTTTGCAGGATCTTGCGCGGCGCACGCCGCGTTTAATTCCTATTTATTTAGTATGATATAATTATAGAAAGCAATTCCTATTTTGTCAATAGGATTTAACCTCCGCACAAAAAAATTTTGCAAAAAAACAGGGCAAATGCCGCACACGCACAGGGCGTATGCGGCATTTGCGATGAATGGAGAAAAATAGTAAAAACTCAGTTGTTCCGTGTGTTTAAATCCATTGCGGCAAAGCCGCGCGTACGGGCGTTTAAACGCCGCTGTAAGCCGAAAAGCCTCCGTCTATGGGAAGAACGACGCCCGTTATGAAGCTTGCAGCCTTGTCGCTTACAAGGAAGAGCGTGGAGCCCACAAGTTCTTCGACTTCGCCGAACCTGCCCATGGGCGTGCCGTTTATTATCTTGCCGGTGCGCGCCGTGGGCGTGCCGTCTTCGTTCCACAAAAGCGACTTGTTCTGCGCCGTGGAGAAGAAGCCGGGCGCTATGGCGTTTACGCGTATGCCGACCTTTGCAAAGTGCACGGCGAGCCACTGCGTAAAGTTGGAAACGGCAGCCTTTGCCGCGGAATATGCGGGTATCTTTGTGAGCGGCGTGAACGCGTTCATGGACGAGATGTTGAGTATGGAGCAGCCCTTTCTGCCTATCATGTCGCGCGCGAATACCTGGGTGGGCATGAGCGTGCCGAGGTAGTTGAGGTTGAATACGAACTGGATGCCCTCGTCGCTGAGATTGAAGAAGGTCTTAATTTCGTTGTTGTCTTCGTCGCCGAGTTCAAAATACTCCTTATCCGTCTGCGCCCTGGGGTTGTTGCCGCCCGCGCCGTTTATAAGGATATCGCAGGGGCCGAAGTCCTTTAATACCTTCTGCCTGCAATCTTCAAGCACTTTAAGGTCGAGCACGTTTGCAAAATAGCCCTTTGCCACGCCGCCTGCCTTTCTTATTTCTTCCGCGGCGGCTTCGGCCTTCTCTTCAGACCTGTCCAAAAGAGCCACCTTTGCGCCCGCTGCCGCAAGCGCCATGGAAAGTTCCGAGCAGATAACGCCGCCCGCGCCGGTGACTACCGCCACCTTTCCTTTTAAATCATCTACCATCAAGGGTAACTGCATGATATTATGTCTCCTTTTATACTTTGAGATCTTTTTCGACGGCTTCAAAGAGGCCGCTTAAATAGCAGGCGCCCATAGCCCTGTCATACAGCCCGTAGCCGGGCTTTGCGTCCTCGCCCCACACGTTCCTGCCGTGGTCGGGGCGGATATAACCTTCAAACCCGTTTTCTACGAGCGCCCTGACTATGGCGTATACGTCCACGTTGCCGCAGCACGTCATATGGCCGTTTTCAAAGAAGTCGGTGTCCGACGTGTATTTGAGCTGGCGCAGGTGGGCAAAATAGATGCGCTTTGCATACTTTGCCGCCATCTCGGGCAGGTCGTTGAACCTGCCCGCGCCGAGCGAACCGGTGCAGAACGTTATGCCGTTGTGCCTGTTGGGAACGGCGGCAAACAGCCTGTCGTAGTCCTCTTCCCTGCCCACTATCCTGGGAAGCCCGAAGATATCCCAGGGGGGATCGTCCGGATGGACGGCGAGGTTGACGTCCGCCTCGTCACAGGCGGGCATTACGGCATTTAAGAAATATACGTAGTTTTCAAACAACTTTTCGTGCGTCATCCCCTCGTATTCCTTTAAAAGGCCGTTGAGTTCGTCCGGGGTGTAACTTTCGTCCCAGCCGGGAAGGCGCAGGTTGTGCTTATCGAGTTTGGCAAAGTCCGCTTCGCTGTAGGAAAGGGACGTGGCGCCGTCCTTGTGCTTGAAGTAGAGGTTGGTGCGGAACCAGTCGAACACGGGCATGAAGTTGTAGCATATGCACTTTACGCCCGCCTTGCCGCAGTTTATGATGTTCTGCTTGTACGCCTCTATATACTTGTCCCTTGTGGGCTTGCCGAGCTTGATGTCTTCATGCACGGGCACCGACTCTATGACCTCCATCTCAAGGCCGGCATTGTTTGCCAGCTCTTTGAGGCGCATCAGCTTTTCAAGGGGCCACACCGCGCCGACGGGTTCATCGTATACCGCGGTGACCACGCCCGTCATACCCTGTATCTGTTTGATATAATTTAAAGGTATGCAGTCCTTTTCGCCGTACCAGCGAAACGTCATCTTCATTAAATCATTCTCCTTCTTTCTTGTTGGACTTAGCAGCCTTTGCAGCCTTCTTTGCTTCTGCCGCGCGGCGCTTTTCTTCCATTTTTGCCTGATATTTAGTCTCTTCTTCTTCGTAGGAAAGACCCTTCTTTTCACATCTTGCTTTAAGCTCCATCTTGCGCGCTTCTTCGGAAAGCCTTTCAGCCTCT
>CALVPV010000074.1 GCA_944353935.1 uncultured Clostridia bacterium
TGCCGCGCCACCTCCCTTTAAAAAGGGAGGCAAGAGGGGACACCCATACACTTGTCTCCCTTGTGAAAGGGATCCCCATACACTTGCCCCCCCTTTACGCCCCTATATCTTGTCCCCCTTTTGTAAAGGGGGAGAGTAAGAGGGGGTTAAAAGAAAGAACAAAGAACGGCAATTCAATAAAGCAAAAACCCACCGGCGCGGCAGTTATGCCGCGCCACCTCCCTTTAAAAAGGGAGGCAAGGGGGGACCCCCTACACCTTGTCCCCCTTATATAAGGGGGAATTAAAGGGGGATAGATATAGGGGATAGATATAGGGGATAGATATAAAAGAGAGTGAAAGAACCCTCAGGCAAGTTGTCGTGATTGCTCCAACTTGCCGGTTCCCTTTAAAAAGGGCGCCACGCTATGCGGTGCAATTTAAAATATATCCCACCTTGGCGGACTCATAAAATTCGTCCGCCAGTCCTCCCTTTAGCAAGGGAGGCACAATTGCGGAACATTCCCTTAAAAAGGGGGTTGCAATTGCGGAACGTTGTCACATATAACCCACCGGCGCGGCAGTTATGCCGCGCCACCTCCCTTTAAAAAGGGAGGCAAGGGGGGACACCCCTACACCTTGTCCCCCTTATATAAGGGGGAATTAAAGGGGGTTAGAAACCCTCAGGCAAGGGGCTGCGGGCTATATCTGTATGAGCGTCAAAATGTAGTACAACGCTATCATCGCTGCAAGAAAAGCTATATTGTACAGCGTAAATTGCAGCAGGTATTTTGCGCGCTTTTGCGGGTATTCCTTTGCCAGCGCCTTATAGGATATCAGGCTCGCCATGGACGCTATAAGCGTGCCCAGCCCGCCTATGTTGCAGCCTATCATCAAAAGGCGAGCATTCTGCGTGAACCCCGAAAGCAGCAGCGCCGCCGGCACGTTGGAGATCACCTGGCTCGCCAGCACGGAGACAATGACTTCGTTGCCGGATATCACCGAGGATATGAACGAGCGGAATGCCTCTATCCTGCCCATATTGCCTATAAAAATAAACAGCGCCACGAACGTGCCCAAAAGGGAGTAGTCTATCTTTGCCAGCGTCTTTCTGTCGAATATCAACAGAAAGATGAGCATCGCCGCCGCCACCGCCCATTCGGGCACAACGTCAAAGAGCGCTGTAAGGCACAGGGCAAATCCCGCAGCCGGCCATATCAGCCCGAATTTGCCCGCAAGCGTGCATTCCGCGCGTTCATAGCGGGCGGGCCTGCTCTTAAAGCATGCGACTATCGCCGCGAGCCCTGCGGCGGAGAGTGCGGCATACGGCAGCATTGCAAGCGCCATTTCGCCTATGCCCATGCCGGAGAGGTTGTAAAGGTACAGGTTCTGCGGGTTGCCTATGGGGGTGAGCGTGCTGCCCATATTGGCTGCCAGCGTCTGCAGCACCACGGTGGGGATGACGAGCTCTTCAAGCCCCGCCGCCTTAAGCACTATTATCCCGAACGGTACAAAGGTGATAAGCGATACGTCGTTGGTGACGAGCATGCTCAAAAAGAAGGGCAAAAAGACGAGCACCGCCATCAGCTTTTTTGAAGTATTCGCCCTCTTTAACAGCTTTTCGGCAAGGAAGGCGAACAGCCCGGCGCCCTGAAAGCCCTTCATCACGCCCATGAGCGCAAACAAAAGCGCTATCGTGCCGTAATCTATGTAGTCCTTATATCCGCTGTCAGGCGGCACGAATATCATGGAGACGGCGGCTGCGAGTATCGCCACGCACAGCACAACTTCTCCTTTTATAAAGCGCCCCGCGGCGCAAAAAAACCTTTTCATATCCGCCTGCGATTATATCACCGCGGAGTGCGTTTTGCAACTAAAACGCGGCAGGCGCGCCCTCTTTTTTTGCCGTTATATAATATTGTATATTGCAATATAAATTTTTAAATATTGCATTTTTATTACAGTCTTGCGACAAAATCGTGCGGAGATTTTCACACAGCGGTGTTATAGTCATACTGTAAGGGATTAATACGAACCCGATTTAAAGCGTGGATATCACAGCACAGGCTGCGTTAAAGCCCTAGAACGTGCCGCCGGGCACGCCCTGCGTGCTTTGCCTTGCCTTTGCTGCAATCTGCCCGCTTTAAATTGCTATGCACCTTTAAATAGCGAATTTTGCGGTGAATTGGCGCGAAGAGAAGGCAGCAATACTCACTGCGGTATTGCAACGACGATGAACGCCAAGGCATGCAAAAAACACATTTAAAGGCGGGTTTATTTTATTCCCTTACAGTATAAAGGCTGTGAGAGAAAAGAAAAAAATCAGCAAAAAGGAGAAATCAAAAAATGCAGCAAAAGAGAAGAGAGATCAGGCGCATGTTTGCCGTGTTGGCGTCGGCAATGATGTGCGCAGGCACGGCATTTATCGCAATGCCCGCATTTTCCGCGCAGGCGGAAGAGGGCGACGCGCAGGCGGCGCCCCGCGTGTATGCGGACTGGAAGTTCAACAGCGGCTCTGCGGAAGGTTCTTTAAACGACAATTCCCTCGTTATAAAGGATGCCTCGGGCAACAACAACGATTTGCAGCTTGTAGTTTCGGGCAACGGTGCAAAGGCGTCCGACTTTTTGGCGTTTGAAGACCGCTCGATGACGGGCGCCGCAGATGCGGGGAGCATGAAGTTTTCCGGACTCAAGGAGGAGGACAGCGAAAAGCTGAACACTCTTTCGGGGGAGGAGAGGGAAAATTTCATCCTCAACGACATGGAGTACGCCTATCTGCGCACGGAGGACGGTGCGCCCATCAATTCGGAAAAGTTTGAAAACGGTTACACCGTAGAGGTAGTCTTTATGATGCCAGAAGATTACGACGCCTCCGACGCGTGGATGAACATCCTCGCCCGCGAGGGCAGCGGCGCAAACCTCGGCAGCGGGCAGTGGGACTATGAGGGGCATCACGGCACGATGCAGATAAACATCTCCAACTGCAAGGAGATACAGTATATGACGCAGAACGCCGCAAACAGCAAGTTCAACAGCACGCTGTGGGGGCTCTCCATGGATAACGGCGGCGCGTGGTACCACATCGCCATCACCTGCGACGGCAACGGCGACGCGCTCAAGGCGTTCACAAACAGCGGCGAATCCTTCCGCAACTATACGGGCGGCGGAATGGACGGCATGTACGCCTCGCAGGAGCAGCCCGACGGCGGCAAGTTCCGTGTGGGCGCGGTCATAAGCGACGCGTCCTACAGGTGGTGCGATTCCGCAAACGGTAACGACCTGCTCACAAAACTTTTGCGCGGCAATATACAGCAGATACGCATCAGCGAGGGCGCCTTAGAGCAAAAAGACTGGCTGCTCGACCCCGCCGAACATGTGGGCACGTTCGGCAACAACGACCCCTACGAGCTCAGGGATGAAGGCAACTACACGTTCACATTCCTGCCCGACACGCAGAACACGATAAAGTTCACGCCTCAGGTTTCGGACGCCGCCACAGAATGGCTCATAGACAACCGCGAAGATATCAACCTTGCCGCCACCATGCACGTGGGCGACCTTGTGGAAAACTGGGACAGCGACGAACAGTGGAAGAGCGCGCAGCAGGCGTTCCTTCCGCTTGCCCAAGCCGGCATACCCTCTGTATTCGTGCCCGGCAACCACGACCTCAACAGCAACACGGCGGAAGTTTACCGCAAGTACTTCGGCAAAGGCTCCGCCTATGAAGAGGCGGCAAAAGAGGGTGGGTTTGACGTGGTGTTCGAACCTTCCGGCGGCGACAGCCGCATGGCGGGCAGCTACACGTTCGTTGAAGCGGGCAGCTATACCTACCTGCTCATACAGATGATGTACGAACCCAACGACGCCGAGCTCGCGTGGATGGACAGCGTGCTCTCCGAATACGGCAGTTATCCCGCGATAATCACATCGCACAACATATTCTCGTGCAGCGATTCAAAGCCGGACGAGTGCACGCTCAACGAACAGGGCGAAAGGATATGGGGCGTGGCAAAACGGCACGACAACGTGTTCCTGCTCACCGCGGGGCACAACCACGGCTCCGGTTTTATAGACCTTGAAAACAACTTCGGCAACCCCGTGATAGGCATGCTGGTGGACTATCAGTTCAGCTATAACGGCGGCAACGCGTGGTACCGCTTTATGGAGATGGACGAAGGCGCGAACAAGATATATTTTTCCACCTTCTCCCCGTACGAAGCCTCCCTTAAAGAGTCGGAAAAGACGGGATACTTCGACCTCAACTTTATGACGGGCAAGGGCAACGAGCGCACCTACGACTTCGACTTCAAGGACAGGTTCTCCTTCCAGGATACCGTGGCGCTCTCCCTCTCGGCGCCTGCAAAAACGGTGTACGAACAGGGCGAAACGCTCGATTTAACCGGGCTCCAGGTCACGGCCATTGCCCCCTCGCTTTCCCGAATAGTTACGGGATATACCGTATCAAATGTGGATATGTCCGCCCCCGGCATGAAGACGGTGACGATCTCTTACGGCGGCAAGTCGGCATCGTTCAATATTTGGGTGAATGAAAAGGAGAGCGCCGTCACCCCTCCCGCAGACGGCGGCGAAACGGACGGCAATGCCGCGGAAGGGCTCACCGCGGGTGCGGCGGTCGGCATCGGCGCGGCGATATCCTTAGTGCTCTCTTTCTGCGCGGCCGTTGCGGCGGTAGTCATCGTAAAAAAGCGCGGCTGATAAAAAGAGAGGCATATATGCCCTGAATAATCAAAAAACAGGGCGCCGCGGAAATATTCGCGGCGCCCTGTGCGCTTAAAATTATTTTTTGACGGGTGAATTGCAGTACGGGCAGCGCGCGTTTTGCGCGGTGTAGGTGAACTTCGCGCCACAGTAGGGGCATTCGGCAGACATCTCTTTATTTGCCGCCGCGATGTTTTCGTTCAGCAGTATGGTGTCGCCGTTCCGCTTGTAGCCCGGCAAGAAATTTTTGTTGAAGCACTTGTCAAGGTGCGCGCGCACCTCCTTTTCCGACAGGGACAGTTGAGCGGCTATCTCCTGCACGGTGTAAAGGTGCTCCTCCGTGACGGCGTACACAATGCGAGCCAGCACGCGCGAAGAGCCGTACATCGTCCACGCCAGGGGCGTGCCGTAAAAGCCGACCGCCGTAAAGGCTATGCCTATCCCCAAGACCGCCGGGATGGATTTTGTTGCGCCTACTATTATCATCGGGATGCCCGCAACAAACATCACGGACAGCACTATTGCCGTGATCATCAGTTTTGTGATGTAACCGTTTACCGCCTTCATATCGCTCTCCTTATATATATATTATACGCTTAAATTATACGTCGCGGGCGGCGGTTTGTCAATAGCGGGGCGGATATTGACAAGTTCGTTTTTGCGGTGTATAATAAAATCACGATATTTCCTGAGGGGGATCATATATGGCACTTTTAAACGTCATAGAGTGGGTGGAACGGTCACCGGATGAGATACTGTATAAGTACGACACCCACAAGAATATTGTAAAACGCTGGTCAAAGCTCACCGTAAGGGAAGGGCAGACAGTGGTGTTTTTGGATAAGGGCAGGGTCGCGGACGTCTTCGGCCCCGGCATGTACAGCCTGGACACCGATACGCTCCCCATTCTTACGGCGCTGCTCTCTTGGGCGTACGCCTTTGAATCGCCCTTTAAATCGGATATCTACTTTGTAAGCACGCGCCTGTTTATAAACCACAAGTGGGGCACAGCCACGCCCGTCATAGTGCAGGATAAAAACCTCGGCGCGGTGCGCGTTCGCGGCTACGGGACGTATTCGTTCAGGGTGAGCGACGCGCCGGCGTTTGTAAAGGAACTTTCGGGCGCGCGCCCGTCGTTTACCACCGCCGATGTGGAAGATTATATACGCAGCGTGGTGGTCATGGGCATTTCGGACGCGCTCGGCAGCAGCGGCATCCCCGTGGCGGAGATGTCGGCAAACCTTATGGAACTTTCTTCCGTGGCGTTAAAGTCGCTCTCTCCGCGCTTTGCGTCGCTCGGGCTGGAGCTTGCCTCGTTCAACTTTGAAAGCGTTTCCCTTCCGCCGGAGGTGGAAAAGGCAATAGACGAAAACGTCCGCCTGGGCGTACTTCGCGACAATGCCGAACTGTATGCGCATATAGCGCGCGCGGACGCCATGAAGGAGGCGGCAAAAAATCCCGGAATGGCAGGTTCGTTCGTCGGGGCGGGAGTGGGGCTCGGCATAGGCGCCGACCTCGGCCGCTCCCTCGGGGAGGCGGTGACGGGAGGGGCAAAATGCGCGCTCTGCGGTGCGCAGATGCCTGCAAACGCCAGGTTTTGCCCGGAGTGCGGGGCGTCTGTAAGGCGGGTGTGCCCCGAATGCGGGACGGAGCTTTCGGCAAGCGCCAAGTTCTGCCCCAAGTGCGGCAAAAAAATCTAAACATCCCGCCGTTTGGTTCTACTATAACGATTAGGCATAAAAGATAATCTTGCTGAACACATAAAGAATAATTTTGATTCAACATTTTCGGATATTGCAAAATACATATGGTAAATGCCAATTATGAAGAAACTGTATTAAGCTTTAATGGCGGGATAAAGTATCCTAAAGTTTTTCTTAATTATGTATATAAATTGTGAAAGATATTCGAGCCAATATGACGGATAAGTTTGTGGACGGCAAGAACTTTGCATATATTATAGTGCCCGGCGGCTCGCACGCGTACAA
>CALVPV010000075.1 GCA_944353935.1 uncultured Clostridia bacterium
TTTTACAAACAAATAACAAAAGTGATTCCGCCCTTTTAAAGGGGAATCACGTTTAACGCATACTATTATATAATTATACGAAAAATTTGTCAAGAAAAACAGTGAAAGCTGAAAAATTTAAGCGTCGCAATATTTTTTGCGCCGATTTTTTGCCGTTTGACCTATTCGACCGTGTATGCAAAGGGCAACAGCTCGCGCGCGGGCACCTTGCGCGGGCCTTGGGCGGTACCGAGTATGACCATGCAGTCCTGGGCATAGTCGCAGAGCATCTGGCGGCAGTTGCCGCAGGGAGGCAGGATCTCCTCCCCGTCGCTGCCGCGGACGGCGACAACGGCGGCAAAATCGCGCTCGCCATTGGTTATCGCCGCGCCCAGGGCCACCTGCTCGGCACAAGCGCCGTGCACCGAATATACGTTTACGCCGGTAAAGATCTTGCCGTCGGCACAGCGCACGGCTGCGCCCACGGTGTGCATAAACTTTTCCCCGTCATAATTTTTTATTATGGCGGCACGCGCCGCATTTAAAAGCTCGCAATCTTTTTTGTCAAGCTCCTGCATGTTTACTCCTTTTGCCCGGTTATTTGCGGCATATGCCGCCCCCGATCGCCGTTTTGTCCGACATCGGGCGCTTTGAGGGCGCGCGTTGCTTTGTAAAGTTTTACCGCGCAGAAAACGCACGCGGCGCCGTGCAGCGCGCCCACGGCTATAAGCAAAGCGCCTGCCGCGGTCACGCCCGCATGCAGGGAGAGCAGGCACATAAATATCCCGCCGAAAAGCGCCGCCGCCGTGCCCATGAGCGATATGTACAGCGCCACGACGGTCTTTGTGCCGTGCCGTTTGCCGAGGCACACTCTTAAAAGCGCCGCAAAGGACAGGGCGGCAAAGACAAGGCAGACGGCGCACACGGCATACAGAATGACGAGCAGCACAACGGAAGCGAGCGCCACCGCCAGCCCGCCGGCGATCGCCTCCACTATCCCGCCGGCTTCTACATCTATCGACCCGGGAATAAAGGCGGTGCCTATAGCGGCGGCAGCGACAGCCGTTACCGCAAGCGCGGCGGATACGGCAGTTGCCGCCGCACATAACTTTTTATTCATATTTTCCCCTGTAAAAATTGTTTTTATGGCGGCTCCCGCAAAAAGCAGGCGTTTAAAGCCCCTTTGTAAAGTCGCCTATCCGCTCTATCGCCTCGGCAAGCTGCGCCATACCCGTGGCATACGAACAGCGCACGTGCCACTTGCCCGCCCTGCCGAACGCCTCGCCGGGGACGACCGCCACCTTCTTTTCCGTGAGCAGCCTGTTTGCAAACGCCTCGCCGTCCAGCCCGGTGCTCTCCACCGAGGGGAACACGTAGAACGCACCCTTGGGGGAAAAACACCTGAGCCCGAGCGAATTGAAGGCGTTTACAAGAAATCCGCCGCGCTTTTTATACTCCTCCCTCATCTCTTCCACGGCGGCAAACCCGTCTGAAAAACTTTCCGAAAGGGCGCAGTTTGCGGCGTGCTGGCTCATCCTGGGCGCGCACATTATGGCGTACTGGTGGATCTTGAACATCGCCTCGTCTATCTCTTCGGGGGCGCACACAAAGCCCACGCGCCAGCCCGTCATTGCAAACGCCTTGGAAAAACCGTTTATGAGCACCGTTCGTTTTGCCATATCCCCTATCGAAGCTATGGAAACGTGCCTGCCCGTGTAGGTGAGTTCGGCATATATCTCGTCAGAAATGACCAGCAAATCGTGCTTTTCTATGGCGGGGACTATGGCTTTGAGCTGCTCCCCCGTCATTATGGCGCCCGTGGGGTTGTTGGGGTAGGCGAGGATGATCGCCTTGGTGCGCTTCGTCACGGCGCCCTCTATCAGCTGCGGCGTTACGATGAATTCGTTTTCCGCCCTGCATTCAAGGGGCACGGCAACGCCGCCCGCCATATATACGAGCGGGGCATACGAAACATAGCAGGGCGAGGGGACGAGTATCTCGTCGCCGGGGTCGCACACGGCGCGCAACACAAGGTCTATCGCCTCGCTCGCGCCCACGGTGACTATGGTATGTTCGGGGGAGTATTTAACGGAAAAGCGCTCTTCAAGATAGCGGCAGATGTTTTCGCGCAGCTCTTTTAGGCCGCGGTTGCCCGTGTACTGCGTATAGCCGCGCTTTATGGAGCGCACGGCGGCGTCGCGTATGTTCCACGGCGTCACAAAGTCGGGCTCGCCCACGCCCAGCGATATCGCGCCCTTCATCTCCGACACGATATCAAAAAACTTTCTTATGCCGCTCGGTTCAAGGTTGGCGGCACGTTCGTTGACAAATCTCTTCATAACACACCCGTCACGGCTGCACGCTCAGCCTGCTGCTGCCCTCGTCCTCCATGAGCGCACCTTCCACCTTGTACTTTTTGAGTATGAAGTGCGTTGCGGTGGAAATTACGCTGTCGTAGGTGGAGATGCACTCCGAAACAAAGCGCGAGACGGCGCGCAGAGAGGCGCTCTCCACTATGACGGCAAGGTCGTACGCGCCGCTCATAAGGTAGAGGTTCTTCACCTCGGGGTGGGCGGCTATCTCGGCGGCTATCGTGTCGAACCCGTGGCCGCGCTGAGGGGTGACCTTGACTTCTATAAGCGCCTCCACCTTCTCCTCTTCTATCAGGGATTCGTTGACTATGGCGGTATATTTTACTATAACGCCCTCGGCTTCGAGCTCCTCTACCGCGCTTTTTACCTGTGTTTCGCTTACGCCGAGCATGGCTGCCATGCCCGCCGTGGAGATGCGCGAATCTTCGGTCACAAGGGAAAGTATATCCTTTTTGATCTTATCCATATATGCCCCCTTCGCCGCGCGTCGTGCCGCGCGGACGCGTTGAATTTGAGTTATTTACAATATATTAGCCCGTTTTGGAGCATTTGTCAAGGTCTGCGCCGGTTTTTGCGGGACGCCGTGTGCAAAATAGCGCGGCAAAGAGTAAAATAGCGGCAGCGAAAATTTATGATATGCGGCGACGAGTAAAACCCGCCGCCGCATAAAAGTTATGTAATTTACTCAATGCCGAGAGCTTTTTCGCGCGCTTTTTTATATTCCTCTTCGTCAATAAGCCCCTCATCGTACAACTTCTTTAAATTTTCAAGTTCGGCGCGGCGGTCTGCCTGTGATTTGACAGTCTTTGCGGCAGGTCTATCGCTGTTTTTAGAAAAAATCCCTCCCCCGACGTTCATTTCGTGCTTGTCGCGCGCGGCAGCCCTCTTTGCCTCGCGGGCCTCTTTTTTCTTCTGCCTCTCTGCAAGCCTTTTTGCCTTATACCGAGCTTTGCGTTCTTTTGGCGGAAGTTGTAATTCTTCCCACGTCCAGCGATACCAGCGAAAATATTGCCGCAAATAGTGCAACACAAAACACATTATAATTGCGACTAAAAAATTGATAATAGCTTCTGCAAGATATAACCATACACCTGTATTTCTATAATAAGATATTCCCAGCAAAAAATAAGTTATGCCCCCAATAATATAAAATAGCGCTAACGTAGCGCAAAGCATTGCCAGCCAATACGGTAAAAGTTTAGGTTCCTTCTTTGCGCAGGACGAATTTCTGTCGGTAACATAGTGCCATTGTCTGTCCAACAATATTATAAACGGAATATCACGTATAGCCCATCCCGTGATATAACCTAATACGATAAATATATCAAAATTTTTTATATAAACCAACAAAAGTAAAATAAGTATATATATCAAAATTACTAAGTGATAACCCCAACAAAAATTATCGCACCTCCCCTGACATTTGAAATACAATCTTTCGTATTCTTCCTTACTGCTTACTTCGACTTTTTCGTATTCTTTTTTCACAACCGCTCCTCCAATCTCTCTATAAACGAAACAACCCTCTCACCCTCCTCGCGCGTAAGACGCAGTATTCCCGAACGCATTTTATTTTTTATATCAATCTGCAATTCGTATATGTGCACGAACGTGCGCGATTTCGCCCGCAAGGCAAACTTAGGAGTTAAATTTTTTACATTGCAAAAATAGTCCCACTCGCCAAAACTCTCTTTATACGACTTGCATTGCACGTGCGATACCGCGCGGTAACAACCCACTACCCTTCCGGCCCACTCGGCATTTTTTAAACCCACGGGTACATACTGAATCAGAATATCACCTTTGCACACCATTCCTGCCGCAATTCGACTGAAAAGAATTTTGCTGTCGGCTTCCCAAAACCTGCTTTCGGAACGCTCGAAAAAAGGCAAAGGGTCGCCACCAGGCATTTTCGTATCCCCTAAAATTTTTAAAAAGTAATTCACAATTGCACCTCCCCTGCCACTATGGGCTATATATAGACTAAATTGTATCATATATAGCCCACAAAAGTCAATACCGCCGTTGTTTTATTAAAGAAAAAGGCAAAAAAGATGAATACATACACGGCAGTTAAGGAGCGGCTGTTGCAGCTTTTGGAAGTTGAAAAACTTTCGATACATAGACTTTCGCTTGAATCGGGCGTTTCGCCCTCCACAATAAAAAATATCTTATACGGCAAGAGTGTGAACCCGGGCGTTGTTACAATCAAAATGCTGTGCGACGGTTTGGGGATAGCGCTTAAAGAATTTTTTGAAAGCGAAAAATTTACCGACTTAGATGAAGACGAATGAACCGTCGGGCGACAAAATTGTCCCGACGGATTTATTTATGCCGAAATTGCATTTACAAACGCCGCGATTTAATGTATACTCAAAATACTTAAAAAATACGGAGTAAAATATGTTTCGCATCTGGGGCAGAATCGAAAAGGAACACAAGATAATAAGGCAGGTCACGTACGAGAGCATCGCCAAATTTGAATGGGGTGACTTTTTTACCTACCTCTCTTCCGTCTGCGAAGAGCTGGACATTGCCACGCCCGTGCTGTTAAAGACGCACATATTTAACTACGCCAAATTCAACCGCGTGACCTTTTTGCCGCGCGACTTTACAGAACCCGTCGGCTTTGACAAGCTGATACTTGAAAACATATTAAGGTGACATAACGGCCCGCCGCCGCGCAATTTTTGCGCGGCGGCGGTTTTTTATTTAAGTCCTTTAAACGGCCTGAACGCTATCATGGCGTATATTCCGAACAGCGCCGACACAAAGCACACGCCCAGCACGGCGCGCAGGGCGGTGATATTTTTAAAACATATAAAATATAAAACATTAAAGCCCGTAAAGGCGTAAATACCGCCGCATATGCCCAAAACAATGAGATTTATGACACAGATGTTTGCAGAGAGCCTCATATAAAAAGTATGTGCAGACGGCCGATTTTTTTCCGCGCGGCGGGGATATTTCAGCCGGCGTCCGTCTTTACGGAAGCCCCCGTGGCGGCGTCCTGGTACATCACCCAATAGCCGTCCTTGCCCGCGGGGATAAAGCCCGCCAGGCCCTTAAGGCTGTCGGGGCAGGCGGAGCCGTGCGCGGGCACGCCGTAACATATGCAGGAGGGAACGCCGTCTTCCGTGACTACGCCGAACACGTAAAAACGCTTGCCGCCGTAGTTTATGCGCACCCAGCGCGACCCTTCCACCGTGTCTTCCAGCAGACGTTCGTGCGGGAAGGAAGAAAACAGCCTCTCTATCTCGTCGCGCATGCGTTTATAAAAGGGCGGCATGTCGCCTTCATGCGGTTTTTCGTTCACCTGTTCATTGCGGGCGGGACGCTCTTTAAGCCGGCTGCAGGGAGGCGTTTGCCCGCCGCATATGCCGCTATCAGCTTCATTTTCGCCGCGCATATCCCCGTCCTTTTGTTCCTCACCCTGGCGTACATCGCCTTTGCCTTTACCACTTTTGCCGTATTCATAGTAGTTATCCTCCGCGATGGCTTCGTCTTCGTATGCCGCGCCCGCGGCAGGTGCTCCGCGCAGCTTTTCCGCCTCTTCCACGGCGCGCACGGCGAGCGGGACTGCCCACGCCATGTCGCCGCAGAATGCGACCGCCACGGGCACCACGCCGTCTTTCACAAAACACACCGCCGCGGCAAAGCCGGAAGAGGTGTCTATCGCGCTTTCAAATTCGCCGCCCGCGCCTTCCGCCGCCAAGGATACCTCCCCGTCGGAAATGCCCGTTACATACCTGCCCTGCGAAAGGGGCGCAAAATTTATAAAGGAAATTTCCGCGCGGAAATAAGTGCCGAATTTTTCCGCCTTGACGAGCCCGGAAAGTTCACCCGACCCATGCGAAAAGCCGTCCTTTACGCCCTTTATTACAGCTATATTTTTTGAATATCCTGCCATGACCCACCTTTTTTTTGCAAAACAGCCCGTGCGCCGTTATTTAATATATTATATAATTTAAAATCGGGCATATTATAAAAAAATATATTCTATTTTGGCGCAATTTGGCGGCAGAACATGGCGCCGAAATGCAGGTTTGCATATATTTTTTTGCATTTTGCGGCAAAAATCAGTTTTTTTATATTTAAAATAATTGCGTTTGAATATAATTTGAAGTATAATTTATTTGAAAAATATTTTTTGTGCGGACTTTATAAAAAATACAAAACGGCTTTTTTAATGAATTGCCCCGCGGATATGCGCCTTTTACGCCGCATTTTTAATTTTATAAAGTCGGTTTAAAGGAGTTTTTGAAATGG
>CALVPV010000076.1 GCA_944353935.1 uncultured Clostridia bacterium
ATTGCACTTTACGCCGCTCTCTTCCGAATAGCGCGCGATATACCTGCGCAGAAGTTCGGTCTGCTCCGGCTCGTTTTCGACAACAGCTATTTTAAGCATCATCTGTTCCCCGCATATAAATTGCGCGCGGCGGCATATGCAGCGCCGCCATGCCCGCCCGTTCAGTAAATGTTTACTTTTATAAACCTGCACGGAAATTTTAATTTTCCTATTGCAAAATGAGTTTTTGTATGCTAAAATAGCGATAAGCGCGTATGCGTTTGGCATTTTCGCCGCTCAGTAAAAGTAAATTTTACTGAACACGGCTCATTTGAGGCATATCCGCGGGCGTACGCCCGAAGTGCAATAGTCAAAAAATACCCGTCCCCGCACAGTTTTCCTGCGCGGGGACGGGTATTTTGGAGTTAAATGAAAAAGACATTTAATGTTATAAGTTAAATTTTGCCCTTATGCTGCCTTGGCGCGCTTTTCGCGTGCCTCTTTCACCTCTGCGAGCACGGCTTCTTCCACGGGAACTATCTCGTCGCGGGAGGCAACGGCTTCAAGCGCTTCGTTGCGGGACTTTTCCAGCCCTGCCTCTATCTCCTTCTTTTCCGCTTCGAGCTTTTCCGCCTTGGCGGTATCTCCCTTTGCAGACGCCTCTTCCGCTGCCTTGCCGAGTTTGGCTATCTTGTTGAGCTTGCCCTGATAGCCGTTTATCTTTGCCTCGGCGAGCGACTTTGCGGAAGATATGTTCTTTTCCGAATGGAAAACTTTTTTGTTTTCCACCGCTATCTCGTATGCGAGGGCTGCCTTGTCGTAAGCGGCCTGAGCCCTTGCGATCTCCTCTTCGCCTCCTGAGGACTTTGCGCTTTCAAGCGCGGCCTTTGCAGCTTCGAGCTTGGCTGCCTTGGTCTTTTCCGTCTTGTCCGCATCGGGGAAGATGATGAGGAAGATGAAGAAGAATATCACCATGGACACGCCGCCCGTGACGAACGTTACCAAAAGGTTATAG
Source organism: uncultured Clostridia bacterium (assembly GCA_944353935.1). Lineage (GTDB taxonomy): Bacteria > Bacillota > Clostridia > Christensenellales > Borkfalkiaceae > Coproplasma. The sequence goes on from CALVPV010000076.1 coordinate 995, forward strand.
ACCGCCGCGGGGACATAGAGTTCGGCAAACGGCATCCAGAGGCCGTTTATTGCGTTGCAGAAGAGCGATACGAGTATCCAGCCGATGAAATACCACATTGCCTGCCACCAGGGGTTGCCGTGCGAACGGAAGGTGATATTCCTTTGAAGGGGGAAGTTTATGCACTGCGCGATGAATACCGTGAGCTCGTATGCTATAAAGTAGCCCAGGCCGCCGCCTATTATGACTTCGCCGGCGTCGTTGTAGCTTACGTTATAGCCGAGTATGTTCCAGTATATGTCGTTGCCTTCGACAGACGTCAGCTTAAGGTGCGGCCACATGAATTCCGTACCCGCAAGCTCTAACCCGAACACATAGGGAAGGGCAACGAAGCCGATGTACTGCAATACGGTGACGCTCATGCTGAATATGAAGAAGAACGCTATCTTATATCCCCATGACGCGAGTTTGGGATGCTTTTCCGAAAAGCCGTACCAAACGCCCTGCCACCAACGCCATATCCTTTGCCAAAAAGCTACAAAAGGGTTGCCCGAGAGAGGCTTGGGTTGAAGCCTCTCTTCCTCCGGGCGCAACATTTCATTTTCCATACCTACTTTCTCCATTCTTTTTTATTAAGAAGCGCTACTGCGCCTTCTTTTCTTTATCCTGTTTTTTGCCCTTGGTGACGAACATGCCTATGCCCCTGAACAGCTGGCCGTTGAACATCATCATGAGCGCCTTCATCTGCCTGCGCGACATCCCGCCGAACTTTGCAAGCCCCCTTACGGGCTGGTGCAGTACGCCCATGACGAGCGTGTTCGCCATGCCGCGGTTGCCGATGAGGTTCATGAACTTTATGGCAAACCGTATGGCGCCGGAGAACAGCCTGCCCACCCATCTGCGGGAATAGCGCAGATCGGCGACGGTGGCGTTTTCTGTGATTATCATCCTGTTCTTTTTGTAGAAGTCGTAGCCGCTCCTGGGGATATCCCTGCCGAGTATCTCTTTGAATTCTTCGTCGCCGACGTTTTCCACCTTGCCGCTGTAATAGCTGGGTAATTTAGCCATATCATAGGGGCAATCCGTCTTTGTGGCGGTACGCTCCACCTCTGCGCTGAGGCGGATATCGCGCGAGCTTGCGCCCACGAGTATGGTATAGCCGCCGCCTTCCACCTCCCAGCGGTCGCTTTCCACGTCAAAGTAGCGGAAAGTCTTATCGTCGAAGGGTATGGTGACCGTCTTGCTTTCGCCCTTTTTAAGGAATATCTTTTTAAAGCCCTTGAGCTCCTTTTCCGGGCGGAATATAGCGCCGTCCTTTTTGGAGACGTACATCTGCGCTATTTCCGCGCCGTCCATATCGCCCGTGTTTGTCACGGTGAACGTGACGCCCTTTTCGTCCGCCGCTATTCCGCTGTATTCGAACGTGGTGTATGAAAGGCCGAACCCGAAGGGATATTCCACATTCTTATTAGCCTTGTCAAAGTAACGGTAGCCTACGTACAGCCCCTCCCTGTATTCGCACGTCATCTCCTTGCCGGGGAAGTACGTTTCGCTTGCGCAGGGAACTTCGGGCAGCGACCACGTTTCGGCAAGTTTTGCCGAAGGGTTGACTTTGCCGGAAATTATATCGAGCACTGCCGCCGCGCCCGCCTGGCCGGTGAGCCCGGCATACACGATGCCGTCGGCGTCCGCCGCCCAATCCATATATACGGCGCTGCCGCAGGAGAGCACGACCACGACCTTGAGACCCGCCGCCTTGAGCGCCTTGTAAGTTTTGATCTGATTTTCGGGAACGCAGAGGCTCTGCCTGTCAAGACCCTCCGCCTCCGTATATTCGTCAAGCCCGGCGAAGAACAGCGTTACGTCCGCCTTTTTGCCAAGCTCCACAGCGCGGTCTATATGCACGGTCTTGTGCTTGCCGTACCTTTCAAACCCGTCCGCGTAGCCTATGACGTTGAAGGAGAAGTTGCGGGTATCGTCCATGACGCATTCCAGCTTGGTGGGATTTACTATGGAAGAACCTGCGCCCTGGTAGCGGGGCTTGCGCGCAAAGTCGCCCACGAGCGCCACGCTCGTGTTTGCGGGAAGGGGCAGTACGCCGTTGTTCTTTAACAGCACGACGCATTCGTCCGCGCACTCTTTTGCAAGTTCGTGATGCGCGTCCTTGTCAAATTCCTTGCCCTTTTCGCCCGCGGTGGTCTTTTCTATGAGGTCGAGCACGCGGTTTACGCACTCATCCACATACTTTATGTCCAGCTTTCCGCCTTCCACCGCCTCAACGATGTCGTCCGCGCCGTAACGGCAGCCGGGCATCTCTATATCGCTGCCGGCTATGGTGGAAGCCACCTTGTTGTTGGTGCCCGCCCAGTCGGAGACTACTACGCCGTCAAATCCCCATTCGCCGCGGAGTATGTCGCGAAGAAGGTGGGTATTTTCATCCGCAAAAGCGCCGTTGACCATGTTATAGGAGGACATCACCGCATAGGGCTTGCCCTCTTTTACGGCGATCTCAAAGCCGGTGAGGTATATTTCGCGCAAGGTGCGTTCGTCCATGACGGAGTCGGTCACCATGCGGCGCTCTTCCTGGCTGTTGGCTGCAAAATGCTTTATGCAGGACGCCGTGCCGTTCTTTTGAATGCCGCGCACATATGCCGCAGCCATTTTGCCCGCAAGGTAGGGATCTTCGGAAAAATATTCAAAGTTCCTGCCGCAGCGGGGATTGCGTTTGATGCAAAGCCCGGGGCCGAGCAGCATGTTGACGTCCTGCGAAGCCGATTCTTCGCCGAGAGCTTCGCCCATCCTTTCGGCGAGCTCGTCGTTCCAGCTGGACGCCATGGAAACCGCCGTGGGGAAACACGTTGCCGGCACGCTGGCATTGAGCCCGAGGTGGTCGGACGCGGCAGCCTGCTTTCTCAGCCCGTGAGGGCCGTCCGAAAAGAATATGGAGGGTATGCCGAGCTCTTCATAGCCCTGCGTGCTCCAAAAATCCTTGCCGGTCAGCAGGTCTGCCTTTTGGCGTAAAGTGAGTTTTTGCAAAATTTCTTCTCTGTTCATCTATCATGCCCCTGAAATTTTTTTGTGATACGATCCAACATTATGTGCGGGACTATCCCGTGAACGGCGCCGCATATGTTTGCAACACACAAAAAATTTTTATACGTATCATAATAGATTTTAACACGCGCGTGCGAACTTATCAAGTATTTTGGCATAAAATGTTTAATTTACATCATATTCGGTCAGTTAATGCATTTTATTTGCATTATTAAGTAATCTTATCCGCCCGCAGGGCAAAAAAAATCCCCGCTGTGCGGGGAAACGGGCCGGTGCGCGCACGCTTTTAGCGCCGCGGCTCAATTTATTTCCTTTATCTTTTCTATGGCGGCGAGGCGGCCGTCCACGCCGAGCTTTAAGTAGATGGAGCTAATGTAGTTGCGCGCCGTGCCGTCGGAAAGTTTTACGGCGGAAGCTATCTGCCTGTTTGTGAACCCGTCGGCGAGCATCAGCGCTATGTCCACCTCCCTGTCCGAAAGCCCGAACGTCTTTTTGAGTTTGAGCTGCCTGTCTGACGACACGAGCAGCGCCGCGTCTGTTATCTTTTTTGCTATTTTGGAAGGCAGTATGGTGTCTCCGTCGTAGGCGTTTTTGATGGCGTCTATGAGCGCGGACGAGCCTATGTCCTTTAACAGGTAACCGCTCGCGCCGTTGTTTATGCCGCTTAGGATGTAGTCGCTGTCGTCAAACGTAGTTAGTATTATTATCTTTATGTCCGGGTCGCTCTCCTTTATCCTCTTGGTGGCGGCGACGCCGTTCATCTCCGGCATGCGCACGTCCATGAGTATGACGTCCGGCTTTAACCGTTTTGCCATTTCAACGGCGCTCAGCCCGTCATATGCTATGCCGCAGACTTCTATGTCGGGGCAGGTTTCAAGCACGCTCTTTATGCCTTCGGATAAAATCTTCTGGTCGTCGGCAAGCATCACTCTTATCATATAGCTTTGTCCTCCTTAAAGTATTGCAAATAACGTTATTTAAGCCATATATGCGGGGCAATATCAAATTTGATTGCCCGCCGCCCTTATGAACACTTCAACTTCGCACCCTTCGCCCTGGTCGCCGGAAATGCGCATGCCGCCGCCGAATTCCTCAGCCTTTTCGCGCATGCTTTTAAGGCCGTAGCCCTCCTTAAACCCCGGCGCGGCGCCGCTGCCGTTGTCAGAAACGAGCAGGGACACCTCGTCTTTAAGGCGCTTTGCCTCTATATAGAATGCGGTTGCGCCGCCGTGGCGTATGCCGTTGGATATGCACTCCTTGATGCTGTTGAACAAAAAGCGGGCGCGCTCTTCGTCCAGGGTTATATCCTCTATATCGCACCTTATTTTAAGGTCTGTGGAATCTATCGTCTGCGCAACTATCTCCTCTATGCCGTCCTTTACCGAACGTTCGGCGGGGCGCCCCGCGAGCAGGTGCACGCTGGTGCGCATCTGGTCGAGCGCGTTTTTTGCCTGGATATTGGCGGATATTATGCGGTTTTTTGCCTCCGCGGGGTCGGAATCGATGAGAAGTTTAGCCGCCTCCGTCTGCATTATGACCGACGTTATGGAGTGCCCCGCGTTGTCGTGTATGTCCTTGGCGATGCGATTGCGCTCTTCAAATACTGCCGTTTCGGAGAGCTTTTCGTACGCCGCCTTTAGTTGGGCGCGGCTCTCGTCCGCCTCGGCAAGGGCGACGGAGAGCTGTTTGCTCATGCGGTAAAAGCGCATCAGCGCCACCACTATTACAAAGTGGATGGCGAGTATGACTATGCCGAACAGGCATCCGCCGAGTATCTGCACTATGGCGTTATAGACGCTCTCCCCTTCGTACACGCGCACCCAGCCGAGCACGAAAGAGGCGACGAACACGGCGGCGCTTATGCCGAATATAATGAAATTGTCCTTCATCCCCTCGTTGCCGATGTAAAATTCCGTGGTGACGAGGCAGTAGAGCACTACGCAGAAGTCATTGCCCGTTATCATGGATATGACGAGCAGGAAAAAGAAGTCGGCGCCGTATGCGGCGAGCTTTATGTTCTGCCGCTTTATCACATAATATTTGAGCGCCACGGACACGTCGAGCAGCAGGCAGCAGGCGAGCAGCATGACGTACACCCAGAGCATGGAATACGTAGCCGCGGACTGCGCGCAGATGACCGTCTCCATTATAAAGAGCGCCACCACCACCGCTATGCCCAGCCACTTGCGCATCTTTTGCATATCAAATTTGAATCTATGTTTTTTTGCCATTTTTAAGTATACTGCCTATGGAATATTCGCGCTCTATCTCGCTCATCCTGCCGCATTCGAAATAGCTGTATATATCGTACCCGGAGGCATATATCATATGATCGTACAACCTTACGTTGTTCATGCTGCATATAACCTGGCACTCCCTTGTAAAGTCGTCGTCAGCGACGGACGGCCTCGGGCTGCCGCTCGTGTGGTTGTGGGCGATCACCATGCCGTACGGGCGGGAAGAGGAGATGAGCTTTATTACCTCTTCCGGCCTTACCGTGACGCGGTGGCATTCGCCCGAGGTGAATGAACATATGCGCCGCAGCTTGCCGTTTTTATCAAAAAAGTACAGTTCCA